>JANYDH010000114.1 GCA_025359865.1 Actinomycetes bacterium
CCCCCTGCCCGGCCCGCCCCCTGCAGCGTTTGGTAGGTTCGGCCCCCTCTGGGGGGCTGAACCTACCAAACGCATGCGAACTGGGAGTGGGAGCCCAGTCAACTCCGCGGTCGTGATGATGGTGTGAAGTCAGGCCGTCAACCGCGGACGGTGTAGGACGTCATCGACAGCGAGCCGTACGCGTAGCCGTCGATCAGCACCTCGGCTGTCGCGCCGAGTGCATCAGCGATGCCGGCGATGTACACCAGCGGAAGGAAGTGGTCGGGCGTCGGAACGGCGAGTCGTACGTCGGGGTGACTTCCGAGCGTGGCAATCTGCCCGGGAGAGGTGGTCATCAAGCGCCGCGCTTCATCATCGAAACGGTGCGCCCAGTCGAAACCGGTGTCGGGCAGGTTCTGGTCGATCATGCCGAGGTGATGCACCACGTTGCCGCTACCGACGATGAGAACGCCCCGGTCGAGCAGCGGGGCGAGCGCACGCCCGACCTGGAGGTGGTAGTCGAATGGTTTGTCAGCGTTGATCGACAGTTGCACCACCGGGATGTTGGCTTCAGGGAACGCGTGGGCGAGTACCGACCAAGTGCCGTGGTCGAGGCCCCAACTGTCGTGGTCGAGCCCGACCCAGGTTGGCGCGAGCAGATCGACGATCTCGGCTGCGAGCGCGGGATCGCCAGGCGCTGGATACTCGAAATCGAACAGTGCCTGCGGAAAGCCGTAGAAGTCGTGGATCGTGCGTGGTCGCGGCATTGCCGTGACGGCTGTCGCGTTGATGTACCAGTGCGCCGAGATGCACACGATGGCCCGCGGCGTGCTGGTGACCGCACCGAACTCACGCCATGCACGGGTGTAGCGGTTGTCGTCCAAGGTGTTCATCGGGCTGCCGTGGCCGAAGAACACCGCTGGCATAGCCGCGGACCGCAACGGCGATGCCGACGATGCCGACGATGCCGGCGATGCCGACGATGCCGGCGATGCCGACGATGAAGTGGCGGGCGGGAACGATGTGCTCATCGGCGTTCGTGCTCCTTGTGAACCGTTGATGACGACGACCGTAGCCGTGATTCGGCAGCGAGGGACCCGATCGCCGAGGGGAACTGGTCGCGGTAGCTCGTCATGGGTCCCGCTGAGGTGGCGTGCAACATTGCGTGCACCACAGCCCTCGCGACGGTGTCTGCGGCGGCGGCGATGATGGCACTGAGTTGACGGAACCGGACGTTCGCAAGTCGTGTCTCAGTAATGCCGTCGCTGGCAGGAAACGCACGGGAGCGGGTAGCGAGCGCGAACACCACGTCGCCGTCACCGTACTGGTGGATCGGATCGATCGCCCGCGCCATTCCGTCGTGGCCTGCTCCAGCCAATCGGGTGCACTCGTGCTTGTCGAGGATTGCATCGGTCGCGATGATTGCGAGGGTCGTGTTCAGCGGCGGTGGCACATCGACCATCGTGAGGTAGGCGCGCAGTTCACGCTTCGAGGGAGAGCGGAGGTGGGCGAATTCGCCCGCTAGTCCTCGAGCGGCCCCCCACAGTTCTCCTGTGCGCGGGTTCACCGGGCTGCCGCCGGAGTTGAGCGCGACGAGGGCGGATACGGTGATTCCGTTGGCGAGCACCACGCTGGCCGACCCGGTCCCGCCCTTCAACCGCGCGGCATGGGCCCCGGTGCCTGCGCCAATGGTGCCCTGGCGCACCGTCCGGCAACGCGCATCGGCCGCGGCACGAAATCCGAACGACGCGTCCGGACGGTGATGGAACCGGCCGGAGGCACCGTGGTCGAGGTCGAGGTCGTGGTCGAGGTCGAGGTCGAGGTCGAACAGCACCGCAGCCGGAACAATCGGCACCACGTGGTGTACCCCGGGGCCAACCGGAAAGCCGCGGTTTCGTGCCGCTAGAAAGCTCATCACGCCGCCAGCGGCGTCGAGCCCGTACGCACTTCCGCCAGACAGGCACACGGCGTCGACACGCGAGACCATCGTGGTCGGGTCGAGACAGTCTGTCTCGCGAGTACCAGGCCCCCCGCCTCGGACGTCGACGCCGCCGACGGTGCCAGGCGGTGGCAGTACGACCGTGGTGCCCGTCAGCCAGTTTCGACCGCGTCGTTGATGGTGCCCGACGGCTAGACCTGCCACGTCCGTGATGTCGTTTCGTGGCCCGGCGACGGCTACAGCAGCATCGAGCGGGTTCATTCCTTCGCCGTCTCTGAGGTGAGGAACCGGCGAGCAGCCCCGACGTACACCTTGGCGTGCTGGACGATGTCGTCGATCTCGACGAACTCGTCGGCCTGGTGAGCGATCCACTTGCCCCCGGGCCCATACACCACCGACGCCATCCCGGTGAGTGAGGTGAGGACGGTGCCATCGGTGGCACCAGGCACCCCACCAAGACGGGGAGGGGTCGAAGCCACCGCGGCATGTGCATCCCAGACCGCTCTCACCAGTCGATGTGATTCATCCGTGGCTACTGATGGCCGGTCGTCGATCACGGTCAACCGGACCGTGATGCCGTGGTCTGCGGCAACTGCCGTCGCCACTGCATGAACCTCGTTGACGAGCGCCTGATGGTCGACCGATGGGGTGGTTCGAACATCGATCCAGGCCGAGGCGTCGGCTGGCATGACGTTCATCTGCGCCGGTTCTCCCGATCGCAGCACTGTCGGGGTGATCCACACGTGACCCAGATATGGATGCTCGCCATGCAGTGCCTGCAGTCGCTGCTCGAGATCGGCGAACGCAACGATGATGTGCCCGACCGCTCGGTTGGGGTTACGACCTTGAAATGGCATCGCACCGTGGGCCATTACGCCGTGCAGGTCGAGTCGTAGTCGAAGTGCACCCTTGGCAACGTGGCAGATCTCGCCGCCTTCGGGCTCGCAGCAGATGACAGCATCGATCCCATCGGCGCGGCCGCGAGCGACGAAGTCCTTCGCCCCGGCCATCATCGCTTCTTCGTCGACGAGCGCACCCAGGACGATCCGTCCAGGGAACGGCCCACTGCGTTGGAGGGCATCGACCGCGAACAGCATCGCCGCCAGCCCAGCTTTCATGTCGGCGGCACCGCGCCCCCAGATCCGTCCGTCGCGAATCTGGCCACCGAACGGGTCGACGGTCCACAGGTCGGCGTTTCCCTCGGTGACCACGTCGGTGTGGCCTTCGAACATCAATGTCGGCCCCGGTCCTTCGCCGTCGATGACCGCTACGACGTTCGGGCGACCAGGGGCGACCAGGTCGAACTGCGGCGACCATCCAAAGGAACGCATCGCCGCCGCCACCAGTTCAGCAGCGGGCGCCTCGTTCAGCCCGCGTGCCGGGTCGAAGACGCTGGGAACTCGCACCAACTGTTGCGTGAACGCCACCAATGCATCGACATCGATCTCGCACGGCGGTAGAGCTTGGGAATCGATGCCCGCAACCTACTGCGGAATCAGTACGTCGCCCATCACTTGGATGATGCCATTGGTGGCTTGGACGTTGCTGACGGCGACCGGGTGGCCGTCGATCAGTACCTGGCCTTGATCGTCGTGGGTGATGGTGAGGTCGACCCCCGACACGGTCTCAAGCTTGCCGTCTTTCAGGTCGGCTGTGGTGAGCTTGCCGGCGACCACATGGTAGGTGAGTACCTTGGCAAGCAGCTTCGGATCACCCTGCACCTTGGTGAGCGTGGCCGCATCGACCGCTTTGAACGCCGCATCGACCGGAGCGAACACGGTGAACGGTCCGTCACCTTTCAGCGTGTCGATGAGCTTCGCGTCGGTGACCAGTTTGGCAAGCGTCTCGAAGCCGGGAAGCGATGTAGCGACGTCGATGATGTCGCCGAGGGGCGGAACCAGTGCATCTCCGAGCACGTGGATGACACCGTTGGTGGCCTGCACGTTGCCCACCACGATCGGGTTGCCGTTGACGTAGGTGACACCATCGACCTTGGTGATGGTGAGGTCGTCACCTTCGACAGTCTTGAGCGGACCCTCCGGCAGATCCGAGGTGTTCAGCTTGCCGGGGACAACATGGTAGGTGAGTACCTTGGCAAGCAGCTTCGGATCGTCGGTCAACGCCTTGACGATGTCCTTCGGGAGCTTGCCGAGCGCTGCATCAGTGGGTGCGAACACGGTGAACGGTCCGTCACCTTTCAGCGTGTCGACCAGCTTGGCCGCGGTGACCAGTTTGGCCAACGTCTCGAAGCCGGGCAGCGATGTCGCGACGTCGATGATGTCGCCGAGCGGCGGAACGAGCACGTCACCCATCACATGAATGACTCCGTTGCTGGCGGTCACATCGGGGGCTGCGATTGCGTTGCCGTTGACGTATGTCGCGTCTGCGTCCTTGGTGATGGTGAGCTCATCGCCCGACACGGTTTTGAGCTGGCCGGGCTTCAGATCGGCGAGCTTCACGATCCCGGGCACGACGTGGTATGTCAGTACCCGAGCAAGCAGCTTCGGATCGTCTTGAACGGCGTGCAGTACATCCACGGGAAGCTTTGCGAACGCGTCGTCAGTTGGAGCGAAGACGGTGAATGGCCCGCCGCGCAACGTGTCGACGAGGCCGGCATCGAGCGCCAGACCGGCGAGTTCGGTGAACACCACCGACGAAACGACCACGCCGACGATGTCGGGTCCAGCAGCAGCGGCCACTGCGGTTGTGGTTGCCGCCGCCGGGGTGGTAGCTGCGGGGAGCGTCGGAGTTCCGGCAAGTGTCGTCTGAGAACTGTCGTTCAGATCATTGGAACACGAGACACCGACGAGCGCCACGAGGGTGACCGCGGCAAGGAGACGGCGAGACGAACGGGACAATTGGAGACGCGGGTTCACGGACACGCTGACGACGCTACCGATCGCTCGCGACATGGGGCAGGGACGCAGGTCCCGGGGGGTCGGGACCAATGACCCTACGCGTTCAGAAAAGATTTCAGAGAAATCGTTGTGCACGACCAAACCCGGCCCAACGGGTCGGCGTGTCTCTTGCGTGATCACGCCTCCCGCCCGGCGGGTCACGTTGCCCCGCTCTTTCGTCTCCGCCCGATGAAAGAGCGGGGCTTTTCATTCGCTGGCCAGCCAATCAGTTCGTTAGTCAGCCAGGCTCGAGTGCAGTGGTGATCGATTGCAGCAACGTGGTGTAGTCGTCGCACGCTGCAAACTGGGGAAATTGTCGATGGATGGCCGGCGGCGCGTGAAACCAGAACCCCGCGTGCGCTGCGTTCAGCATCGCCGCGTCGTTATAGGAGTCTCCGGCCGCGATCACCCGGTAGTTCAAGCCGCGAAGTGCCTCGACGGCACGGCGTTTTTGATCTGGCATTCTGAGTTGGTAGCCGGTGATCCGGTCATCGCTCACCAGGAGTTGATGGCAGAACAACGTCGGCATGCCCAGTTGGCGCATCAGCGGTGCACCGAACTGCTCGAACGTGTCCGACAAGATGATCACCTGAGTCACTTGGCGCAGTTCGTCGAGAAACTCGACCGCTCCGTCCATCGGCGACAAGGTGCCGATCACCTCGGCAATGGTGGACATAGTGAGGTCGTGCTGGTCGAGCAACTCGAGCCGACCGCTCATGAGTACGTCGTAGTCCGGTTCGTCACGTGTGGTTCGCCTCAATGCGTCGACACCGGTTCGCTCTGCCACAGCAATCCAGATCTCTGGCACGAGCACACCCTCCAAATCGAGGGTGACGATGGTCTGCTGGGGTGCCGCCTGGTTGCTCACAGCCAGACAGTGTGGCCGATTGGGGCGTGTACCGCCAGACTGCATGCCAGACTGCGTGATGGCATTCGGACAACTGTCGGGCCCACCGGCCTCCCACAAGCAGATCGCGCTGCTGCAATCGTTGCTCGCTGCGGCTGGTCATGACGACTTCCGCACAGCGCGACATGAGTTCGGGCTCACCCAGCGCCAGGCCGGCGGAAAGTTCTCCGTACAGGAGGCCGCCGAGCTGATCGAACGGCTCGAAGGCGCCGAACCAGCCGAGACCACCGAACCAACGCGGTCGTCCGGGTCGACTAGGTCGTCCGGGTCTGGGTCGCCGGCATCCACGCAACTGCGCGATCTGCCGGCGGAATTGCTCGCCACCGAACTCGAGCGCCGCAATTGGATCGTGATCCCTCCGGCCTGACGCACGGGCTGTGGCTACTGTGTGGCGCATGTTGAAAAGCACCATGCAGGATGACTATCCGCTCACGATCGGGCCATTGTTTGCACACGGACGAACGGTGCATTCCGCCAGCAAGGTGATCACCTTCACCGGCGACGGCTACACCGAATCGACGTTCGCCGAGGTGGCGGCGCGTGCCGACAAACTCGCCGCGGCGCTCACGGCGCTCGGTATCGACGCCGGCGACCGGGTCGGGACGTTCATGTGGAACAACCAGACCCATCTCGAGGCCTATTTGGCCATCCCGTGTATGGGTGCCGTGTTGCACACGTTGAACATCCGACTGTTCCCCGAGCAGCTTGCCTACGTGATCAACCACGCGCAAGACAAGGTCATCATCGTCGACGCATCGATCGCCCCGTTGCTCGCCCGCGTTCGTCACGAGCTCACCACGGTGCAGCACATCATCGTCAAGGGCGAGGGCGACACATCCGGGCTCGGCGAGGGCCTGTTGGACTACGACACCCTCCTTGCCGAAGCGCCGAGTGGATTCGTCTACCCGGAAGTGGACGAGAAGTCGGGCATGGCGATGTGCTACACGAGCGGTACCACGGGTAACCCGAAGGGCGTCATGTACAGCCATCGCAGCACGTACATGCACTCGGTGATGGTCACCTCCACGGCCAACATCGCTCTCAGCGAAGTCGACCGGATGCTTGTCATCGTGCCGATGTTCCACGCCAATGCGTGGGGCGTGCCGTATGCCGCGTGGATGATCGGTGCCGACCTCATCTTTCCCCAGCAGTTCCTACAAGCAGCACCGCTCGCTCGGATCATTGCCGACCAACGCCCCACGCTCACCGGTGCCGTACCGACGGTGCTTAACGACCTGCTGCACAACGCGCCCGACAGCGACATGTCGTCGTTCCGGCTCGTGATGTGTGGTGGTTCTGCCGTGCCACGAGGTCTGATCGAGGGGTTCCAGAACCAGTTCGGCGTGCCGATCGTGCAAGGCTGGGGCATGACCGAGACGAGTCCGGTTTGCGCCATCGGTCACCCGCCGAAGGACATGGCGGGCCTCGACGAGACATCGTGGCGGGTGAAGACCGGGCGGATCATCCCCGGCGTAGAACTGCGTATTACCGACGATGCCGGTGCCGTGGTGCCGTGGGATGGCGAGTCGCTCGGTGAGATCGAGGTGCGCGGCTCATGGATCACCGCCTCGTACTACCTGGTCGATGACCCCGACAAGTTCCATGATGGATGGCTGCGTACCGGTGATGTGGCTTCGGTCATGCCCAACGGCTATGTGATGATCAGCGACCGTGCCAAGGACGTCATCAAGTCGGGTGGCGAATGGGTGTCGTCGGTCGACCTCGAAAACACGCTGATGGGCCACCCGGCGATACTCGAGTGTGCCGTTATCGGTGTGCCCGACGACCGCTGGGACGAGCGCCCGATGGCCTGTGTGGTGCTGAAACCTGGGGCTACGGCCTCGCCGGAGGAACTGAAGGCATGGCTCGGCGAGCGCACCGCCAAGTGGTGGGTGCCGGAACGGTGGAGTTTCATCGCCGAGGTGCCGAAGACCAGCGTCGGCAAGTTCGACAAGAAGGTGCTCCGAGCAAGGAACGCCGCTGGTGAACTGCAGATCGACACCGTCGATTGAAGCGTTTGGTAGGTTCGGCGCCCCGGAGGGGGCCGAACCTACCAAACGCTTTCGGGATTGGGGTGTGCGTGAGTAACGGCTACTCATGCGGTGCGGTCGTCGGGAGCCGACACTGCATCCATGAGATCTTCCTGCGTACGACCCATCCATTTCCTGCTGGCGGGCACGATTGTGATCGGGCTCGTGTCCTGTGGCGACGACACGCGTACATCGACCGCACCGCCCGCCGACCAGACCACCGTTGTCGTTGGCGCGACGTCCCCGTCGACCAGTCTGGTCACCACGACTCCAACGACGCTCCCACTAACGACGCTCCCACCAACGACGCTCCCACTAACGACGCTCCCACCGACGACGCTTCCACCGACGACGCTTCCACCGACGACGCTCCCGCCGACGACGCTCCCGCCGACGACACCTGTCGATACCGAGGCCCCGCTCCTCGTGGCCGCGGTCGATCCATGCGCGTTGCTTAGCACCCTCCAGGTTGCAGTGGCATTCGGCGGCGATGCTCAGGCGCCCATTCCCGAGACCAGTGCCGACGGAACGCAACGGTCGTGCGTCTGGCATCTCGACGCCGATGAGGCGACGTTCCTACGGCTCACGACTCTTGAGGGGTCGAATGCCGATGGTTCCGCCGGCTGGCCAGCGGAGCCGGTGGTTGCCGTCGACGGTCTGGGCGAGCGGTCCTTCGTGCTGGCGGCCGCCGACGACGTCAAGGTTGGCTTTGTGCGCCGCGGGTTGACCATCACGATGACAGCGCTCTTTCCCGCATCGACGTCTTCCACGTGGACACAACTCGCGAAGACCGTCGATGCAGTGTTGATCGCCGTCTAATCGGAGTCAACCGTGATGTTGATGACAGCGAGGCGGATCAGAGTGAGGTGAGCAGGCTGGTGAGGCCAGCGCTTTCGCGGCTGCGGATTGCTGCGTTGACGTGCTGGCGCTCAAGCACTTGTTCCAGCGTCTTCACCGCTTCGGGGACCTGATGTTCGGAAAAGAAGCTCTGCACATCGGCGACAGCCGCAGGTGCGGTGAGCAGCTTCACAGGATCAATCATTCGCACGATGGTGTTCCCTGGGAACCGTTCGTTCGCCGTGGCCCAATTTCGGCGGACGAACGCCCATGCCATCTCTCCGTGATGCCGGTTGGCAATGCACCGATTGAGCAGAAACGGTGCGTTCTGCGTCTTCACGTCGCCAGACATCGCCAGGTCGAGGGTGCGTTGGATCAACTCCGCGCTCGGAAACTCGGCCAGCGCGTACATGTACCGCAACTGTTCCTGCGGGGTGGCCGCCGTGCGAAACGCATGAAGGAACCGGTCGTAGTCGCTCTCGTCGCCAACGCTCGCCACAACCGTGGTGGCCGCGGCGATGAGTTCGGGATGCACGCCAGCGGGTGCATCGACAATGGCTCGACACCGGGCCTGGGTGTCGCTGTCGTTGCCCAACGCACCGGTCATGGCGGTCAAGAGGCCGCGGAGCTTGCTCGTGAGATCATCTTCGCCGACTACTGGTTCCGGGCCGAGTTCGGCAAGTACCGGGTTGACGAGATTGGCAACGTACGCCTGGAACGCGGTGTAGGCCTCGCCGTCGACCAAACGCCCGACTCCTCGGAGCGCGATGCCCATGGCCTGCCACACGGCGAGTTCACGCTCGGAACCGAAGTGTTCAAGGAATGCCAGCAGCGCCCTGGCGCCGAGGCGTCCAGCGATCACCGAATTCCATGCATCGTCCACCAAGTTGTACCGGTCGATCGTGGTGAGCTGGGCGATGATCGGGCTGACGAGGCGTGAGCGGAGTACGTCGTCGTAGTCGACGCGCATGAAACCGTGGCCACCAGCGTTGATGATGACGATCGACTCAGATGACGGGAGCGGAACCCGCACCTCATCGGTTTCCAGCAGTACCTTGGTTTCAGCCCCATCGATGGCGATGTGTACGGGAATCACGAACAGCGTGGCGTCGTCGGTGTCGCCGTAGGCGAAGCGTTGCTGTCTGATCACGAGTTCGGCGCCTTCCAGCCTGGCGCTCACCAACGGATAGCCGGGTTGCCAGATCCAGCTGTCCATCAGCCGCCGTACCGGCGCGCTGGGGTTGGCCCGTTCGATCGCGTCCCACAGGTCGCCGGTCTCGGTGTTGCCGTAGGCGTGGGTGCGCAGGTACTCGTTGATGCCCTGGCGAAATGGTTCTTCACCGAGGTACTGCTCGAGCATCCTCAAGAGAGCGCCGCCCTTTTGATAGGTGAGCACGTCGAACATGCCGCTGCAATCGGCGGGTGCCTGTACCGGGAACTCGACCGGCCGAGTCGACGCCAGCGAGTCGGTCTCGAACGCAACGCTGCGTTCCAGGCTGAACGTGGTCCACCGCTTCCAGTCGGGCCGGTAGGCGTCGCAACATGCCACCTCCATGAATGTGGCGAACGCTTCGTTGAGCCAGATGCCGTTCCACCACTTCATCGTGACGAGGTCACCGAACCACATGTGGGCGAGCTCATGGGTGATGACATCGGCGAGAAGCTGCTGTTCGATCTGAGTACTGCTGGATAGGTCGACCAGCAACAGGCTCTCTCGGTACGTGATGCAACCAAGGTTTTCCATCGCCCCAGCGGCGAAATCGGGAAGCGCAACCATGTCGCACTTGTCAGTCGGGTAGGCGATGTCGTAGTAGTCCTGATACCAGCGCAGAGCTGCTGCACCGACATCGAGCCCGAATGCGGTGAGATGACCCTTGCCTGGAACGTGGATGATCCGCAGCGGGATCGTGCCACCTCCGGTGAGCGGCACCTCCACCGCCGTAGTTGCCTCCAACGGGCCGACGATGACTGCGACGAGGTAGGTACTCATCGGCATCGTCTCACGGAAACCTACGGCGACCCTGCCGTCGTCACGCATCACCCGTGAGCATTCCGCTCCGTTGGAAACCGCGAGGAGATGTGGATCGACCACGAGTGTGATGTCGAACACGGCTTTGAAATCCGGCTCATCCCAGCACGGGAACGCCCGTCGGCAATCGGTGGCTTGCATCTGGCTCGCAGCGATGACCTGCTCGTGGCCATCGGCATCGACAAAAGTGCTGCGGTACCAGCCGTGCAGCTTGTCGTTCAAGATGCCGGTGAACACGATGACCAGCCGGGCTTGGCCGGCGGACGCCGCTGCATCGATCACCAAACGCTCTGTCGCCGGTTCGAGGTGGAACGCAACAGGAGAACCGTCGAGCGACACCGATTCGATACCCAACTCGATTGCGTTCAGCACGATCTGGTCGACCGCCTCATGCACAACGAGTTCGACGTCGACCCGACCGGAAAACGTTGCAGCGTGGAGATCGGGCTGTAGTTCGAGCAGGTAGCGGGTGGGTGAGACGGTCCGCGCAAGTCGGTAGGGGTCGAGGGTCACGGCGGCCAGCATAAGAGTGCCGCAGCCGAAGTCACGACAACCGGTAACCTCTCCGGCCGTGCCTGAAGAGTCGTTTCCAGCCGCTCCAGCCGCTCCAGCCCGCTACGACGTGGTCGGTGTCGGGAACGCCCTGGTCGATGTCATCTCCCACGCGGGCGACGAATTTATCCACCATCACGAGTTGGTGAAAGGGTCGATGACCCTGGTCGACACAGATCGCGCCGTGCACTTGTATGCGGCGCTCGGAAGTGCGGTCGAAATGAGCGGTGGTTCCGCCGCCAACACGATGTGCGGGGTCGCCAGCTTGGGCGGTCGGGCTGCATATATCGGCAAGGTCAGTGGCGATGACCTCGGCAACGTGTTCGGCCACGACCTGCGCGCTGTCGGCGTGCAGTTCCGCCCGGGTACGCCCGACACCGACACCCCCACTGGGCGGTGCATTATCGTGGTCACCCCCGATGCCCAACGGACGATGAACACCTACCTCGGTGTGTCATCGTTGTTGTGCGTCGGCGACATCGACGACGAGACCGTGGCGGCGGGCGCTGTGCTGTACATGGAGGGCTACCTGTACGACCGCAGCGAGGCCAAAGAGGCCTTTCGGCATGCTGCCGGCGTTGCCCACAAGAACAGCCGGATGGTTTCGTTGACGCTCAGCGATTCGTTCTGCGTCGACCGTCACCGCGATGACTTCCGTGCACTGGTCACAGACGAAGTCGACCTGTTGTTCGGTAACGAGGACGAACTGATGTCGCTGTATCAGGTCGACTCGTTAGACGCGGCCATCGCCCGCGTCCGTCATGACTGCGCTCTGGCAGTAGTCACCACCGGGCCCGCCGGTTGCCTCGTCGTCACCCCCGACGGCGTGCTGCGGATCGCTGCTGAACCGGTCGCCCGTGTGCTCGATACGACGGGCGCGGGCGATCTGTTCGCGGCCGGGTTCCTGTACGGCTACACGAGGTCGATGCCGCTCGGCGAATGTGCTCGGATCGGGTCGATCGCCGCCGCCGAAGTGATTTCCCACGTCGGCCCCCGGCCGTTGGTCGAACTGAGCACCCTGCTTGCCGAGACGAAAGGGTGATCGATGACTGAAATCCGAGACGTTGCCGAGCGGTGGCTCGCCGCTGAACCCGACGCAGACATGCGCGACGAGCTTCGCCAGGTACTGGAAGGTGATCACGCTCAGCTGACAGCCAGGTTCACCGGACGACTGCAGTTCGGCACGGCCGGCTTGCGGGCGGCAATCGGCGCCGGCCCTCAGCGGATGAACCGGCTGGTCGTGCGTCAGGCTGCGGCAGGTTTGGCTGAGTACTTGCTGCGGACGGTGCCGAACGCGGTCGATCAGGGCGTCATCATCGGCTACGACGCCCGTCGCAAGAGCGACGTGTTCGCGATG
>JANYDH010000117.1 GCA_025359865.1 Actinomycetes bacterium
CGCACGATGCGTGCGATCTGGTCGGCCAGGTTCGCCGAGACGTCGGGCACCCGGGTGGTGACGATCAGCTTCTCGCGTTCCATGTCGGGGTAGTCGACGTGGAGGAACAGGCAGCGGCGCTTCAGCGCCTCGGACAGCTCACGGGTGTTGTTCGAGGTGAGGAACACGAGCGGGATCTGCTTGGCCGTGATGGTGCCCAATTCCGGGATCGACACCTGGTATTCGGAGAGGATTTCGAGCAGCAACGCCTCGGTCTCGACCTCGACGCGGTCGACCTCGTCGATCAGCAGCACCACCGGATCAGGTGCGCTGATGGCCTCGAGGAGCGGCCGGGTGAGCAGAAACTCGTCGGAGAAAATGTCATCGTGGACTTCGCTCCATGAATCGCTCTTCTTGTCGGCCTGGATACGCAGCAGCTGCTTTTTGTAGTTCCACTCGTACAGCGCCTTCGACTCGTCGAGGCCCTCGTAGCACTGCAGACGAATCAGCCGGGCACCGGTCATGTCGGCAACGGACTTGGCCAGTTGCGTCTTGCCGGTACCGGCAGGCCCCTCGACCAACACCGGCTTGCCCAGGCGGTCGGCCAAGAAGACCACACCCGCGATTCCGTCGTCGGCCAGATAGTTGACGCCCTTAAGCCCGTCACGGACCTGTTGGACGCTTTCGAAACGTTCACCCATGGACGAGAACCCTATCCGGCGACTTGACCCAAGGGTCAAGTCGAGCCACTTCTCAGCCCTATCGCCCGGCGGTCCGTGAGGTTCCGACGGTTCAGCCTGCGCTGAACCTCACAACACCCATGATCCGTGAGGTTCCGGCGGTTCAGCCTGCACCCAACCTCACGGACCGGGCGGGGCTGGCAGGCCGGAGGGTCGGAGCGAGGACATGGTAGATCGCCGGAAGCTCGCCAATGGTTTGGTCGAGCAATTCATCGATGTCGCCGTCAGTAACGCGATCGACTTGCCACCGGATCATCCTGGCCTGGCGATCGTTCTGCTTGTCACGTTGAGCATCGACTCGACCTCCGTGCGACGTCACGTGATCGATCGGAATCGCCCAACGCAGCGCTGGAATTGCGATGTCAGCATGAATCGGCCAGCCGCCAGGTAGTTCGAGTCGGTGCTGGCGCGTCATCCCCGCGACGCCGGCACGTCGCAGGGCGTCGTACAAGACCAGTTCATGGTGAGAGTCGACGGGTTTCAGCCAAGCGGGACGGGCTGCGATGACGCAGTCGAACCGGTATGAGCCGGGCCGCGAAGGATGGAACAACCTGCGGCCGGTATCGAGCAGGGTTGCCATCGTGCAGTACCTGCGGTCGAGAATCTGCTCGACGACCGACTCGAAATCGATGTCGGAGAGATCTGCAGCGAGGTCGAACGCTAGCCGGGGAGGGCTGACGACACGGATCCCGTCGTCGCGAAGTACAACGTCGGCGGCAGGCAACGGCGGACAGCGCCGCAAAAGGATTCGCTCGTCGGCGAATGTGTGAGACAAGTACGGTGCCCGGGCCTCGATCATGTCGACGTGGCCCATCCGTCTCAGCCCCCAGAGCTTTCCTGCGGCCCGACCGGTGATCACCACGTCCGGCGAAGCCACACAGGCTGCCCGAGACCGGCCCTCGAGTGTGATCGGTGTGGATCGCAAGCGATAGACGCCACGGTGGACCGGAACGAGGATCTCGGATTCGACGAGAGCTCGCCGCCGAGTGGGGGTCACACCGAGTACGGCGAGTTCTTCGTCGTTGACCACACCGAGATGAGTGGAGCAATAGTGGGCAAGTGCCGCGGTGAACAGTGCCATGGTCGGCCTCCATCGTCGTCGAAACGTCGGGGGAGACTGGGTGGAAGCTACCAACCGACCCGGTCATCCGGGCACCGTGTCTGGTACCGCCGTGGCTTTCCTGTTCTCAGCCTCGAAGCGTTCGACCACAGCTTGTGAGATTGGGAGCAAGCTCGACCGCCGCAACCTCACGAACCAAGCGGGGCGGGACGGGGCGGGACGGGGCGGGGCGGGACGGGGCGGCGTACGCTGTCGGGCGATGCCTGTGCACCTGTCCGACGATGTATCGGCGTTCGTCGACGATGTGGCGAGCATCCTCGCTGAGCTGTCAGGCCGCTCACCGACCGAACACCTACCCGAGGCCGTGATCGAGGCCGCCGACATTCTGGCGGCGATCATCGATGCAGATGGCCGGTTTGCCGACGCCGAGCTTCGGGCATACCTCGACGCGCTGGGCACCCGCCTCGATCCGCCACTACTCATCACGCCACAGCGCTTGCGCGAGGGTCGGTCTCTCGAAGACCGCAAGCGATGGCTCCGGCAGCCGAGCGTACTGTTCGACCTACTGCTGCGAGCTGATGCCCGTGGCAACCAGCGACGAAGCCACCGGTACTACGAGCTTGCCTTGCGACTCGCTCATGTGATCGCAGCGATCGACTTGGTCCCCTCGCCCGAGGAACTCACCGCAATCGACGGGTTCCGCACCATGATGCTGCAAGCCATGGACAACGCACAGGTCACGCGCCCGGGTCGAGCGGAACCCTCTCGGATCACCTCGAACCGTCCGGAGCAGCCAACGACTGCAGCTACGTCGGCCAGCCAACCAGCAGACGTGCACGTTGTGCTTCCTCCGGCGCGTTCCATCACCGAGCTACTCGCCGAGCTCGACGCCCTGATCGGTTTGGACAACGTCAAAGCCGAGGTACGTCGTCTCTCCAGCCTGTTGCAAGTGCAACAACTTCGTTCTGAACGTGGTTTACCCACGATCGAGACCAGCCATCACCTGGTCTTCAGCGGAAATCCCGGCACCGGAAAGACCACCGTTGCCCGGCTACTCAGCCAGATTTACCGTGCCGTTGGCGTCGTGTCGAAGGGGCAGCTGGTCGAGACGGATCGCGCCGACCTGGTGGCGGGATTCGTCGGACAAACCGCGCTCAAGACCCAACACCTCCTCGAGACTGCTATCGGGGGGATGCTCCTCATCGACGAGGCCTATGCCCTTTCCCGTGGCGGCGAAAACGACTTCGGTCTGGAAGCGATCGACACGCTCGTCAAGTTCATGGAGGACCATCGCGACGACCTCGCGATCGTGGCGGCGGGATACGTGGCCGAGATGGCCGACTTCATCGATGCCAATCCTGGGCTGAAGAGCCGATTCACCCGCACGATCAACTTTCCCGACTACACCACCGACGAACTCGTTTCGATCTTCCTCGGGCTTGGCGAAAGGACCTGTTACGTATGCAGTGACGATGCCGCAGCGAAGGTACGGCGGATGATCGAAGCCGAGCCGCGCACGCACGGATTCGGAAACGCGCGTTTCATCCGCAACTTGTTCGAGACTGCGGTCGCGCACCAAGCAATGCGGGTCGTCTCGCTGACCGATCCAAGCAACGAGGAACTGACCACGTTGGTCGCTGACGACATCGCCGCGGTCGACAACTGATGATCGCGTAGTGTGTTCGATGTGAACACCCCCGGGTCGGCATCGCCCGAATGAGGCGCAACGCCACGTGAGCAGTCTGGTCAAGAACAACATTGTTGTAGCGACTGGTACGGCACTTTCACGCCTGACTGGGCTCGCCCGATCAGTGGCGTTTGCAATCGTCATCGGCCAAACCGCCCTGTCCGATGCCTACAACAGCGCGAACAACACTCCGAACGCGATCTACGAACTGTTGCTCGGCGGTGTGCTGTCGGCCAGCCTCGTCCCGCTCTTCGCCAAGCAAGCAGAAGACCATGACGACGAGGCGACGTCTGCAGTGGTGAGCGTTGCGGTGCTGGCACTCACCGGAATCACGCTCCTTGCCGTCGTGGCCGCACCAGCCATTTTTCACCTGTATTCGCTGCATGTGGCGAGCGGAGTCGACCCCGGCCTGTACCGCTCGGTCGGCACCACGCTCGCACGAATCTTCTTGCTGGAGATCTTCTTCTACGGAATCATCACGCTGGCAACGTCGCTGCTCCAGGCACGGCGTCGCTATTTCGCGGCTGCATGGGCGCCGGTGCTGTCCAACGTCGTGATCATCGTGTCGCTGCTGCTGGTGCCGGGAGCAGTGAACGGCCGCCAACCTGAACTGGCCGAGGTGCTCACAAACGACGCGCTCAAGTGGATACTTGCTCTCGGCGCCACAGTCGGCATCGCAGTAACCGCCCTGGCGCTGCTGCCAGCGCTTCGGGCAGCAGACATGTCACTGACGTTCCGCCCGCAGTTCAGGCATCCGGCGGTCCGCCAACTCCTGAAGCTGTCCATGTGGACGCTCGGCTACGTGGCGGCGAACCAACTGGCGATCGTGGTCGTGCAGTACCTCGCAAATCCGGGCAGCAAGACGATGAGCCAATACTCGGCTGCCTACATCTTTTTTGTCCTGCCCCATGGTCTACTCGCAATGTCGATCGTCACGACATTCACGCCGGAGCTCGCCCGAAGCGTGAAGCAGCGCGACAAAGCCGCGTTCATCGACCGCACTTCACTCGGGGTGCGGCTGATCACGCTGCTGAGCATTCCTGCTGCCTTTGCGATGTTCATCTTGCGCCGACCACTGATCGGGCTTGCGCTGCAGCATGGGCAGTTTGACGCCGCTGCAGCGTTGAGCACGAGTCGCGCACTCGCCGGTTTCTCTCTCGGGCTCGCCGGATTCTCTGTATACCTGTTCGTGCTACGCGGGTTCTACGCCCATGGAGATGCCCGCACACCATTCACGATCAACCTTTTCGAGAACGCGATCAACATTGGCCTCGCCGTTGTCTTGGTCGATCGTTACGGTGTACTCGGTCTCGCAGCCTCGTTCGCAATCGCCTACTGGGTCTCCGCACTCATCGCGTTACAGGTGTTGTCTTTCAAGGTGCCAGGGTTCCCCGTGCGCGACACCCTTGCCAGCATGGTCAGGATGCTGCTCGCCGGTGTCGTGATGGCCGAGGCGATGTGGCTCGTTGCCCGCCGGATGGGCGGCAACACCGGCGTCGATGCAGCGATCCGGGTTTCTGCCGCTGGCCTCGTCGGCCTACTCGTGTACACCGGTGCTTGCGCCATACTGCGAGTTCGCGAACTCGAGCAGTTGCGGTCCCGCGTTCGCGCCCGTTTCGCATAGGCTCCGGGGCATGTTCAAAGCGCTGAAGAAGTGGTGGAAGTACACAACGGCCAAATTCACCAAGACACTCGACGACAAGGCTGATCCAGCGATCCAACTCGAGCAAGCGTTGGCCGAATCGCAGGCACAACATCGCCGGCTGAAGGAACAGGCGGCCAACGTGATCGCCAGCCAGAAGCAGGCCGAGATCAGGCTCAACGCCAAGATGACCGAACTCGAGAAGTTGAATACCAACGCCCGGCAGGCGCTGATGATGGCAGCCGATGCCGACAAGGCCGGTAACACCGCCAAGGCCACGCAGTACAACTCGGCCGCCGAAACCATCGCCAATCAATTGATCCAGGTCGAGCGAGATGTGGAAAGCCTGAAGTCAATGGTCATCGATGCCACACAGGCCTCCGACCAGGCCAAGGCGGCGGTGGCTCAGAACAGCAGGCTGCTCCAAGAGAAGCTGGCCGAGAAGAACAAGCTGCTCAGTCAACTCGAGCAGGCTCGTATGCACGAAGAGATGAACAAGGCAATGACACAGTTGAGCGAGACCGTAGGCGACGACGTCCCCTCACTCAGCGAGGTCCAGCAGAAGATCGAGGCCCGCTATGCCAAGGCCAAGGCCACCTCTGAGCTGAGCGACATGTCGGTCGAAAGCCGGGTGCTCGAGATCGAGCAGGCTTCGGCGAACATCGAGGCTCAGAGCCGCCTCAGCCAGCTACGCGCCGAACTCGGACTCGACAGCGCATCGCAGCCCGCTGCCGTGGAGGCGGCCAAACCGTCCGATGCCACGATGCCAACTGAAGGTACTCCCGCCTGATCCGTCGCTGTGGTGTTGGCGGTCAACCGGCTGCGAGCACCACCAGATCATCGCGGTGGACCACTTCGTGAGCCACATCATGAGGTAAGTCGGACGTGCGCTTTCCCGCAATTGCGCGAAGAGTGTCGGCATCGCACAGCGTCATGCCGCGAGCAATGACGGACCCGTCGATCGCTAGCACCTCTACCGTTGAGTCCTTGTCGAATGTGCCAACGACCCGCACGACGCCCGCCGGCAAGAGTGACGTGCCGCGTTCGGTGAGCGCACGGCGGGCGCCGTCGTCAACCACGATGGCGCCATCGACCTGGCTGGCGAACGCGATCCACAACTTGCGTGCCGACAGCCGTCGTTCGCCGGGCATGAACGTCGTACCTACGTCGGTGTCGTGCACGGCATGCAACAACACATCGGGATGGTCTGCTTTGGCAATGACGGCGCGTACCCCGCTGAGGCTGGCCATCCGCGCTGCGGAGAGCTTGGATGCCATTCCCCCACTGCCGCGTACGGATCCCATTGCGGTGACCGACACCGAGACCAGTGGATCGTCGGCGGCCACCCGGCGAACAAGTACCGCCGACGGATCGGTGTGCGGATTGGCCGTATACAACCCGTCGGTGTCGGTGAGCAGCACCAACACCTCGGCGGACAGATTGTGTGCAACAAGAGCAGCAATGCGGTCATTGTCGCCATAGCGAATCTCGTCGCTTGCAATGGCATCGTTTTCGTTGACGATCGGGACACAACCGAGTTCGAGTAGCCGAGTGAGCGTCTGGCGCGCGTGCAGGTACTGGCGGCGGTCGATGAAGTCGTGAGGAACAAGTAACACCTGAGCCGCAACGCAACCACGACCGCCCAGGCAGCGATTGTAGACCTCCATCAAACGGCTTTGCCCTACAGCGGCAAGCGCCTGAAGGGTGGGCATGTCGCTCGGTCGGGCAGGCATGCCCAGCGCCGCGACCCCAGCCGAAATTGCGCCCGAGCTGACCAGCACCACCTCGTGACCCTCGCTACGAAGAGCAGCAAGTTGTGCGGAAATCGCGTCGATGACGGTCTCGTCGATGACACCAAGTTGATCGGTGATCGACGAGGTGCCGATCTTCACAACGATCCTCATCAGAGATCGGATTGATACTCGAAGCTGAAACTGGCCACCCACACCACGTCGCCGTCGCGCGCTCCGGCGCGGGCGAGCAACTTGGGCACGCTCAGTCGCTTCATCTGGTAATCGATGTACAACATCGCCTCGATCGTGGTGACATCGTTCAATGCAACGATCCGCTCGACCTGTCGCCCAACGAGGCGGAACTCGTGTTCCCCCAGGCGCTCGACCATCGCGCCGTCGACCTCGGGCCGGATGATGACGATTCCGTCGGCATACGGCTGTTGCGCGCGAGCCTGGTGGACCAACGCGGCCATCCGTCCGACAAGTTCTCGTAGTCCCTGGCGAGTAACCGCAGAGACAACCTCGCCGCCCCACGCCGCCACTTGCTCGGGCGTAGCCATGTCACCCTTGGTACCGACGACCAGTCGTGGCCGTTCGAGTAACTCCGGTTGATAGCTGCCGAGTTCGTGTAGAAGAATCCGCTCTTGCTCGTGGGGGTCGATGCCATCGACGGGGGCAAGATCGACCATCACACACAACACCCGAGCACGCTCGATGTGACGCAGAAACTGGTGACCCAAGCCGCGGCCCTCGCTCGCGCCCTCGAGTAAACCAGGAATGTCGGCCACGACGAACTCGGTACTGTCGTCGATCTTGACGACGCCGAGGTTTGGTTCGAGCGTGGTGAACGGATAGTCCGCAATCTTTGGTCGGGCCGCGCTGATGACGCTGATGAGCGTGCTCTTGCCGACATTGGGAAATCCGACCAGTGCAACGTCGGCCATCAGCTTCAGTTCAAGCCGGAGCCACCGGTCCTCGCCATGTTCGCCCTGCTCGGCGAAAGCCGGTGCGCGGCGCTTGTTCGACCAGAACTTGGCGTTGCCGCGCCCACCCCGTCCACCGTTGACTGCCAACCACCGGTCGCCGTGATTGGCGAGATCGGCGAGTAGCTCACCGGTGTACAGATCGTGGGCCACGGTGCCTTCGGGAACTGCCACCTCGAGCGACTCTCCACGTCGACCGTGCTGGTCTTTACCTTTGCCGTGTACGCCGTCTTGCGCTCGACGGTGTGGATGGTCGCGAAACGCGATTAGCGATGCCACGTTTCGATCCGCGACCATCCAGATGTCACCGCCCTTGCCACCATCGCCACCGTTTGGCCCGCCGAAGGCGACTGGGCCCTCGCGGCGGAATGCAACACAGCCAGCACCGCCATCACCGCCGCGGACGTTGAGTTGGGCTTCGTCGACGAACTGGCTCATGGCGAACTCTCAGGTAGCGGCGGGACTTGCGTATCAAGGCTACCTGCCGCCCACTCTGCGGCAGCCGTTCGGTACCGTGACGGGTATGACCGGTATCGATGAGCGCGCCGAGCGGTGGGCCAGCACCATGGAGGGCCATGCATCCCGTGGCGAGATTTGCCTCGCCCACGCCAACTCGACCGCGAGCACGGGTTCGCATGAGCAGGTCGACCGGCGCGTCCGCGAAGACTGCGACCGTGACGCCCTCGCCTCCCGCGCAGCAAAGGCCGAAGGAGCTGGGCATCGCCTGGTCGACGAGGAGCCCGACACATGGCGGACCTGTTTCGAGCGCGACCGAGACCGCATCTTGCACGCCAGCGCATTTCGCCGCCTTGCGGGCAAGACGCAGGTGTTCGTATTTCCCGACGATCATCAGCGCACCCGCCTGACCCACGCACTCGAGGTGGCCCAAGTGGCCACCTCGGTGTCGCGTGCATTGGGACTCAACGTCGCCCTCACAGAGGCCATCGCCTTGGGCCACGACTGTGGTCATGGCCCCGGCGGCCACGCGAGCGAAGATGCGCTCACACCCTACGTCGACGGCGGTTTCGACCACGCCGTGTGGGGTGCCGACATCACGCTTGCCCCGCTCAACCTGTGCACTGAGACCCTCGACGGCATCCGTAACCATTCGTGGAGTCGTCCTGCACCGCTGACCGCTGAAGGCGAGGTAGTCAGTTGGGCCGACAGAATCGCGTACGTGTGTCATGACTTCGAAGACGCTGTCGCAGCTGGCGTCGTCAGCATCGATATGTTGCCCGGCGATGTGGCCGCGCGCTGCGGCACAAAGCGCTCCCGCCAACTCGGGGCGTTTATCACTGGCATGGTCCAGGCGGCGGCCAGCACCGGCCAAATCGGTATGACCGTGCCATTGGCCGAGGCGCTGGGCACGTTTCGGCTGTTCAACTACGAGCACGTGTATCTCCGACCGGCCTCGAAAGCCCAGGCGCGTAGCGTCGTCAGTTTGCTGCGCGCTCTTGTCGAACACTACGCCGATCGCCCAAATCTGCTGCCCGACGTTGCGGGAGTGCAGGCTGGCAGTGCTCAGGCGTTGCATGCCGCTGTGGCATACGTGGGCGGGATGACCGATCGGTTCGCGTGTCGCCAAGGCGTCAGCCTGCTCGGCTGGGACCTAGACCGACTTCCCCAGGGGGTTGGCACCTTCACCTGAGTTTGCCCTCGCCCACTTGATCAGGGAAGCGGTCGGACGCCTCAACGGGAAGTTCGCGAGCCCAACACGACGCGTTCGCGTACAGCTGCGAGTTGCAGCGGTGTGGCATCGCCGATGGTGTAAGCGGCATGCAGGGTCGCAGACGCAGTCGCTGCGGCGTCGGCGGTACGAGCGTGCAGGACGGCCAGCGGGCGCCCGGCACCGGCCGACCCGACATGGTCGCCAACCCCAGCAAGGTCGGTGAGGCCGACCGCGTGATCGATGTCGTCCTGAGGGCGGGTTCGACCACCGCCGAGAATCACAACTGCCAGTCCGACGCTGCGAGTGTCGATTGCCTGCACGATCCCGGGCACTGAGGCCCATACCTCGACCGCAACCGGAGCTCGCTCGAGATGCTCCCACGGCCGCTCAACGAGACCGGATGGACCGCCGAGCGCGCGAACCATTTGCGAGAACTTCTCCGCCGCGTGGCCACTGTCGAGCGCCCGTTGCAGCGCACTACGCGCTGCAACGACATCATCGGCCAGCCCGCCGAGCATCAGCATCTCGGCCGACAACGCCATCGTCACCTCATGGATTCGCGGTTCACGCCGCGCCCCGACGAGGTACTCGATCGCGTAAGCGATCTCAAGTGAATTGCCCGCCGTATCGGCGAGCGGCTGATCCATGTCGGTGAGTAATGCAGTAGTACGCACGCCGGCACCCTCGGCAACCCCGACAATGCTGTCGGCCAAGGCATGCGCCCGGTCGTACTGCTGCATGAATGCGCCGTTGCCGAACTTGACATCCATCGCGAGCGCGTCGAGACCGGCAGCCAATTTCTTCGACAGGATCGACGCGGTGATCAAAGGAATGCTCTCCACCGTTGCCGTGACATCTCGGATGCCATACAGACGCTTGTCGGCCGGAGCCAGATCAGGGGTCTGGCCGATGATCGCGCAACCGACGTCTCGCACCACGCGCTGGAACTCGGCGAGATCCGGTGCCGCTCGGTAGCCAGGAATACTCTCGAGCTTGTCATAGGTGCCGCCAGTATGACCAAGGCCGCGGCCAGAGATCATCGGCACGTAGCCACCGCACGCTGCCACCATGGGCGCCAGCATCAAGCTGACCGCATCACCGACACCTCCGGTCGAATGCTTGTCGACCACGGGACCATCAAGCGACCATTTCAGGGTGGTACCGCTGAGCTGCATCGCCTGGGTGAGGGCAACCGATTCGGCCACATTCATCCCTTGGAAGAAGACCGCCATCGCAAACGCCGCCACCTGACCCTCGGCAACCGATCCGTCGGTAATGCCCTGGACGAACTGCTCAATCGACGCGGAGTCGAGTAGTCCGCCGTCACGCTTGGTGCGGATGATCTCTTGCGGCAGCATTGCGGTCCGTTCAGTAGGTCGTGTCGGAGGACTGGTCGGAGGACTGGTCGGCGGACTGGTCGGCGGACTGGTCGGACACGCCTCCGAGCACCGATTCGAGTGCGTCGAGCAGTCCGCTGGCACCGAATCGGAACGTACCAGCGGTCGCCCAATCGGAACCCATCACCCGGTCGGCCATGTGGAGGTACAACTCGGCGTCGTCGAAGGTGCGGATACCGCCCGAGGGCTTCACTCCCACCGGTAGCCCGCTGGCCAAGATCTCGCCCAACATCGTCTCGACGGCCTGGGGTGTGGCCGACACCGATGTCTTTCCCGTTGAGGTCTTGACGAAGTCGGCGCCGTGGAGGATGGCCAAACGTGTCGCCGCCGCAACGTGGTTCTGGTCGGGGTATAGGCCGGTTTCGAGAATCACCTTCAACCGTCGTGGGCGTTCCACCGTGGTACGTACCGCGGCGAGCATCCGCGCGGCGATCTCGATGTCACCGGCCAGGTACGAGTGGTATGGGAGCACCATGTCGATCTCGTCGGCCCCGTCGGCCAACGCGGTGCTGGTTTCGGCGATCGTGGCATCGATGTCGTCGGACCCACCAGGGAAGTTGACGACGGTTGCCACCGCAATGCTGGAGTGACGAAGCAACACCGCCGCCTGGGCGACGAACGCCGGCCAGATACAGACGGCGGCGGTACGTCCGAAGGGGCCGTCTGCACGGTCACATAGCGCCCGGATCGCCTCGGGGGTGCAGTGATCACCAAGGTCGGTGAGGTCGATCAGCCCGAGCGCTCGGGCAGCAAGAGCGGTCCGCTGGTTCATGTCGTCAGCCTAACGACGAAGGAAATCCCGCGGACACCACTGGGAGCTTGATCGAAAACGACAACAACCCGGTCGAAGCGACCGGGTTGTTGTAACGAGCATGAAATCTCAGTCGGCCGAGGGCACGACGTCGACGACGCGACGACCCTTGCGCTCACCGAATGCTACCGAGCCATCGACGAGCGCATACAGCGTGTCGTCGCCACCGATACCGACGTTCTTGCCTGGGTGAAACCGGGTCCCGCGTTGGCGGACGATGATGGTGCCGGCGTTGAGCTTCGAGCCGCCGAACACCTTCACGCCGAGGCGCTGAGCGTTGGAATCACGGCCGTTTCTGGTTGAACCGCCACCTTTGGTCTTTGACATCTCGCTCAGCCCTTCTTGATCGACAAAATCTCGATGACGGAATACTTCTGACGGTGCCCGTATCGGCGCCGCTGGTTAGTGCGGTGCTTGTAGGTGAAACCGTCAATTTTGGGGCCCTTGGCCCACCCGACGACCTTTGCGGTCACGACGGCGCCAGCCAACTGGGAGGGTGTTGCGAGCACGGATTCGCCATCGACGACCAGCAATGGGGTGAGCGAAATTTCGCTTCCCTGTTCAGCACCGAGCAGTTCCACATGGACCTGCTGGCCTTCAGCCACTCGTTCCTGCTTACCGCCGGAGTTGATCACTGCATACATAGCGAAACGACCCTATCGCCAGATCCGACGCCGCCCAACGCTGTCACCCGAGGAGCGCGTGGTCGATCACGACCCCACGCCCTTCACAGCTAGGGCATTGGTCGGCAAAGTTGGTGAGCAGGCCCTCGCCGATTCGCTTGCGCGTCATTTCGACAAGACCCAACTCCGAGATTTCGAACACCTGGGTGCGCGTCTTGTCCCTGGCCAGCGACTCGCGGAACGAATCGAGCACCTTCTTGCGATTGTCGCGGATCTCCATGTCGATGAAGTCGATCACAACAATCCCGCCGATGTCTCGCAGTCGAAGCTGTTTGGCCACTTCGGTCGCCGCTTCGAGGTTGTTGCGAAAGACGGTTTCCTCCAGATTGCTCGTCCCGACGTTCTTGCCGGTGTTGACGTCGATCACTGTGAGCGCTTCGGTGTGCTCGATAATGAGCGAACCTCCACTCGGGAGCCACACCTTACGATCGAGCGCCTTGTGGAGTTGCTCGTGGATGTGATGCACCTCGTAGAGCGGCAGACCCTGCGTGTCCGGATCGAAGTACTCGATCCGGTCGACGAGCTCAGGATTGAAGGCGCCGACGTAGTCGCGGACATCTTCGAACAAGCGACGGTCGTCGATGATCACGCCGCGATACTCGGCGTTGAACTCCTCGCGGATGACCCGCACGGCCAGTTCCGGCTCTCGATACAACAGGGTCGGCCCATTGGCCTTCTTCGCCTTTGCTTCGATCGCGTTCCATTGGTCGAGCAACCTGGTCATATCGGCGCGTAGCTCGTGCTCGGTGGCGTGTTCGGCGGCCGTACGAACGATGAGCCCATGCTCGGCAGGCTTCACCCGGTCGAGAATGTTGCGCAGCCGCTTTCGCACATCATCGGGCAATCGCTTGGAGATCCCATATGTCTTGGAGTTGGGGATCAACACCACGAACCGACCCGGCAATGACACCTCTTGGGTGAGCCGCGCGCCCTTTGCCCCGATCGGGTTCTTCGTCACTTGGCTGATGATCAGTTGCTTGGACTTGAGCATCTGTTCGATGCGCAGGTTGTTGCCCTTTTCGACGATGTCCTCGGCGTCGTACTGAACGTCGCCGCGATAGAGCACAGCGTTCTTCGGGGTACCGATGTCGACGAACGCTGCCTCCATACCGGGCAGCACGTTCTGCACCTTGCCCAGGTAGATGTTGCCGTGAATCTGGCTCACGTCGTCTGCCGGACGACTCACGTAGTGCTCGATCAGGTTGCGTCCCTCGAGAACGGCCACCTGGGTGAGCGTCGGACGTACTTGTACACACATGAGATAGCGCCCGACGGGACGACCGTTGCGCTCACGGCCGCGGCGGAGCTCGAGGACATCGGGATCGACATTGACGCCGACTGGGCGACCACCTGTGACCACGGCAGAAGTATCCGACTTGCCTTTTCCACCCCGACGACGCTTCTTCGGTCCGCCCCCACCCGCGTCGCCATCGGACTCGCCGCCAGAGGCGCGACCGACCATACTGCCCGAACCGTCATCTGTCGTGCCGCGCTGCCCCTTAGCGCCGCCGGACATGGCCCCAGTCGCCTTCACCGCAGTCGCCCTTCCTGCCGTCGGCCTACCCGTAGTCGGCTTCCCGGAACCGGACTTCCCGGTTGCCGCTTTCCCGGTCGTCGTCGTTCCGGTCGTCGTCGTTCCGGCGGTCGTCGTTCCGGCGGTCGCTGAGTCGACCGAATCAGCGCCGCTGCCGATGACGGCCGGTCCAAGAGGCGGCAGCGGCGACGGGCGCGTATCACCGATTTGCGGACGACGAACCAATGCCTTTTCCGCAGCTTCTGCAGAAGGCCGGCCCTCGCCCAAGCGTTCTGGCAGTTCGGGCAGTTCGGGCAGTTCGGGACCTGCTGCAACTACCGCCCTGCGCGGAGTGCGCTGGCGCGACGCCGGCGTTGTTGCCCCCGGGTCCTGATTGTCGCCAGCGGTAGGGAAATCCGCAACCACGACCTCGTCCACTTCAGCGCTGATCGTGCCCTCGCTTTCGGCATTGTCCGTCCCACTGCTGTGATCGGCATCGTCGTCTTCACTGTCGACCACTGAATCGTCATCTTCGTCTTCGCCGTCGTCAGAACCGTCGGTGGCAACTCCGGTACCGGGTTTCTTGCGACCTTTGCCGCCGCGCGAACCTCGACGCCGCTTCTTCGGACCCGTCGACACGACGGCTGCATCACTGTCGGGGGTCTCTCCCAGTTTGTCCGACTCGCCTACGTCGGCTGTCTCAACTTGATCGCCGCGAGCACCATCGCTGGCATCGACGCCGAGTCTCGCGCTGAAGGCCGCTTCAGGAACGTTGCTGGAAAGTGACTCGTTCGGCGTTTCGATAGCCGGTTGCTGTGGAGCCGGTGACGGCTCGATTCCGATTTCGATTTCGATTTCGTCCATGTGTGGAGTCCCTTCTGGCGTGTGCGCACAAAGGCACACACGGCGACGGATCGGCGAACGTAGTCGGGCCGGATCTCGTCTGCGATGTGATGTTCGAATTACGATCGGACCGCCATTGCGGGTTCGCGCAGCATGGTGCTGGATTGCGCGTGCCAGGAACGTCAGCCGGATATGGCGCCGGAGTCAGGAGCGATGCGTACCGCACCGACAGTGCACTCATTCACACCGAGACTACCGGGAGTTCATCTTCGGGTGGGGGATGTGGCCTGAAGCGGCCAGAATACCGCCGGCTACGTCGCCGGTCGCTCCTCGCGTACCACGACCGGTCCCCTGCACCCGTCTGCGCACCCAGCAGCTTTGGTCGTGAGATGTCGCTGAGCGACATCTCACG
>JANYDH010000156.1 GCA_025359865.1 Actinomycetes bacterium
TCGCGTCTGCGGTCGCGTCGATCACGCCCGCACCGTCAGCACAGCGCACTACCCGTCGCGCTTCTCGGCCGCCCGATCAAGACGCCCTGCCGTTCTCCGCGTGACCACCATGACCGAACTTCACCTCTCCCGAACCCACGACATTGCAATGACAGACGAGTGCACAGCGACGCGAGTGTGTGGCGGTGTGTGGTGACCGTACGGGTGACCACGTTGAAGGGCGCGGACGCTGGCGTGTACTACGTCGAGCAGCTGCCGAACTACTACCTCGACTCGGGTGAACCGCGCGGTATCTGGTTCGGCGACGGCGCGAGCCAGCTCGGTGTCACCGGCGAAGTCGAGGACGAAGCGTTCCTGGCGGTGATGGCCGGGACGGACCCACGACGACCGGATCGCGATCTGGGTCGCCGTTACGACGACAAGTCGGTACGCGGGTTCGACGTGACCGCGTCGGCACCCAAGCCCGTCTCGGTGCTGTGGGCGCTGGGTGATCAGCAAATCCGGCGCGCCGTCCTGGACGCGCACGACACTGCGGTGCGGGAGCTGGCCGGGTGGATCGAGGCCCATGCACATACCCGGTACCGGATCTGTGGTGAGGTCGCGGTCATCGACGCTGAGGGGATAGTGGCCGCCGCGTTCCGACAGCACACCAGTAGGGCGTTGGACCCGCAGTTGCATACGCATTTGGTGATCGCGAATCGGGTCAAGTCTCCGGATGGTCGTTGGTTGGCACTGGACGCGCGGTTGATCAAACGCGATCAGCAGACCCTGTCGGCGTTGTATCACGTCTCGTTGCGGGCCGAGCTGACAGCCAGTCTCGGTGTCCGCTGGCATCAACCCGAGCACGGGATCGCCGAGATCGCCGACGTCCCCGATGCATTGTTGGCCGAGTTCTCGACCCGCACAGCGGCAGTGGCCCGCCGGATCGATGACAAGCTCGACCGGTTCATCGAGACGATGGGCCGTGAGCCGACTCCTCGTGAGCGGTGGCGGTTGGAACGCGAAGCGGCCACTGACAGCCGCCCAGCCAAGGCCCACGCTGTCGATGCGCAGACCCTCCATGAGGGTTGGGTCGCGCAGACTCGCGCGCTCGGTCTTGAACCAGCGGCCGTTGTCGAGCGCGCGATCGATCAGGTTGCCGGGCGGGATGTGGTGGACCGGGCGACGACGATGTCGATGATCGACACCGCGATGGCGACGATCTCCGAGAAGCAATCGAGCTGGCGGCCAACCGAGCTGCTGCGTGAACTGGCCGCGCTCGTCCCGACAGATACGGTCCTGCTCGCCGACCGTCTCGTCGAATGGTTGAACAAGCTCACCGATCACGTCGTCGACAACTACTGCGTCGATGTCTCCAAGCCGATCGAACCTGACGCACTGTTGCGCAAGGACGGCCGCCCCGTCTCCGAATCGGTCGTTGACCGGGCACTCACCACGCAGGCGATCCTCGATCAAGAGGCGGCACTGATCGACTGGGTCGACCGCCGCCTCGCCTACGACGGCATCGACCAACCGGAAGCGGTGACCCGCAGCGGGCTCGACCTGAACCCGGCCCAAGCTGAAGGCGCGGCAGCCGTTGCCGGCACCGCAGACATCGTCCTCGTCGTCGGCCCTGCCGGTACCGGCAAGACCACCGCCCTCGCACCTGCCGTCGCCCAGCTGCGTGCCGAGGGGCGCGCGGTGTTCGGTGTCGCACCATCGGCGACAGCGGCCGAGGTGCTGTCCGACGAGACCGGACTGGTCGCCGACACGCTCGACAAGCTGCTCATCGAACACCGCCTCAACCGGCCACCCGACCACCGCTACGACCTCCCCGTCGGCGCCACCGTGATCGTCGACGAAGCCGGCATGTTGCCGACCACCAAGCTCGCCGAACTCGCCGACTTGGCAGACCTCAAGGGCTGGCGGATCGCTCTGGTCGGCGACCCGTTGCAGTTCTCGGCCGTCGGGCGCGGCGGCATGTTCGGGCTCCTCGTCGACACCTTTGGCGCGATCGAACTCGACCGGGTCCATCGCTTCGACAACGAATGGGAACGCGATGCCAGCCTGCGACTGCGCCGTGGTGATGTCACCGTCGCCGAGGTCTACGAGCAGCACGGCCGGCTCCACTCGGGCACGCTCAATCAGATGGAACGAGCCAGCGTCGCCGCATGGTGGGAACGACGACAGGCCGGCAACCAGGGTCTGCTGATGTCGCCGACCAACGAAGCAACCGAACGCCTCAACCAACGGTGCCAGCGAACCCGCATCGAGGCAGGCGAGATCGATCCCGGTGCCCGGCACCTCACCCTTGGCGTCTACGACATTCACGTCGGCGACGAGATCGCGACCCGACAGAACGATCGGCGGGTCACCACCGATCGCGGTGAGATGGTCCGTAACCGGGCCGTGTGGACCGTCAATCACATCCACCCCGACGGCTCACTCACCGCGACCGGCAAGAACGGTGTAGTCCGGCTGCCCGCCGCATACGTCGAAGAGCATGTTGAGCTTGCCTATGCGCGAACTGTGATGGGCGCGCAAGGCCGCAACGTGCTCTTCGACGTATGCAGCGGGGAGCCGGACGGTGCCGTTCTTGCCGGTCGCAGTGAGCGAGCCGTCGGGGTGGATGTGGTCGACGGTCCACACGGCCCGGTTGCGGACCATCTCACCGCGATCGGTGGTGACCC
>JANYDH010000170.1 GCA_025359865.1 Actinomycetes bacterium
TCGCGTCGGTGAGGCTTTCACCAGTCGTCGCGGCGAGTTCGCGGGCGAGTCGATCAGCGCGTTCGCTCTTGAGATTGATACTCATGGAAGAACTCTACCCTCGTATCTACCTTTCGTTATTCAGGCTGTCGCACAATGCCGATTGGTGGTGTGGCGGGTGAGGTTGGCCGTCTGGTCGTGTTGTTGGCAACGGTGTCATGGTTGTTGCTGAACTCGTGGTTGTGCCGCACAAGTCGGCTCAACGTCGGCGACTGACAGCTCGCCCGCCGGGCCTACCCGTTGTTGCGGTGCCGAGTCGCGTCGAGTTATCGGCGCTGGCGACGTGAAAGTCGACGCGATCCTGCCCGCACAGCCGTTCTGGTCGCTGATCCAGACTTCCACCACGCCTGCCTGTCATGCAACGAACGTTCACGCTACAGCGCGACCGCACGGCCAGGGTCGGGATCGGGATCGGGATCGGGATCGGGTACCGCCAACCCCACCCGCATTTTGCGACGACCTGCCAATGACAACCCAACGCCAAAGGTCAGCCCTGAAGCACGGGCTCGTGCGGCGGTACCCTCAGATGTCGTGCAACGCGCGAGCTTCACCTGGGACCGCTTGACGGCCACGTGCGTGGCATCGTTCTGCTTGCTGGTCGCCGGACTCAGCGTCGGCATCGTCCTCGGCGAACTGCGCACCCAACTCAACCTGTCCGGCGTGGTTGCAGCCGCTCATGGGGCCACGTTCGGTGTCGCCCTGCTCGTGCTTGGCGCGTTTGGCCTTCCACTCATCGCTCGCTTCGGCCGCAACCACGTGTTCTGGGGTGCATGCATCGCCATCGTGGTCGGCGTGCTGATCCTGTGTGTCGGACAGAGATGGCAGGTCACGCTCGCGGGCTCCGCAGTGGCCGGCTTCGCGTGCGCACTGTTGGTGATGCTGATGCCGGGCATCCTGGCCGACCATCATGGCGAGGGGCGGGCGGCCGCCTTCGCCGCGGTCAATGGATTCCCAGGAGTGGCCGGTATCGCGTTCGCGGTCGTCATCGGCGGCGCATTGACCCTCGGCTACACCTGGCGGTGGCCCTACGCGATCCTGACGATTGTCATCGCTGTCGCCGTCGCGACCTTCGGCCGAGGTGTACGGATGCCCGAGGGTGAGCCACACGACGGACGGGTGTTTGCGTTGTTTCGTCAACCAGATGTCCGCAACCCGTGGTTCGGCATCGTCCACGCTGTGCTGGTCGAGTTCTCCGTCGGAATCTTCGCGACCGTGTATCTGAAGGAAGTCGGTGGTGCCAGCGGTGGCTTGGCTGCCGCCCTCAGCGGGCTGTGGGGGCTGTGCATCTTCCTGTCGCGGATGTGGATGCCTCGGTTCATCCACCGGTTCGGCCCCTGGAGCCGGGCTGTGGCCTTCGCCGTCTCCGGTATCGGTGTCACGATGATGTGGATCGGGCCCGGGCTGACGATGCGCGCCGTCGGGTTGGTTGTCACTGGCTTCGGCGGTGGTCCGCTGTACCCGCTCGCTGTCGACCGGCTGTACGAGCGGGCGGCTGCCGACACGGTTACGCTCGGAGCGATTGCCGCACTCGCGTCGGGGACGGCGATCACCATTGGGCCGATGGCCACCGGCATCCTTGCCGACGCAGTCAGCGTCCGCCACGCGATCTTGTTCGTCCCGGTGCTGGCAGTGATCGGCGTGTTCGTCAACGCGCCGCGCCACGACATCGGCCGTTGGACACCCGGCGCGACGGCCGACGAATTGGATGCCGCAAGCGCAGTTTCAGCGCGAAGCGGTGTGTAGCGCCTGGATCCAGCGGGCGAGCAGCCTGCTCTGCGGTGCACCCCAGCGGGGCGTGGCTCCATGCTGTACCACCTCGGCAAACTGATCGAGCATCTCGCCGTATGCATCGGCACCTGAGGCTGCGTGATCTGTGGTGCTGCCGTCGGCGTGTTCGACTGTGACGACGCTGGCGTCGTCGGGCCCCGGCGCCATGAAGCTCGGAATCCGGATCGAGCCACCAGTTCCCGTCAGGTCCCACGAACGGATGTGCACCGACTCGAACGACACGTCTGCGGTGGCACTGAACCCGTCGCCGAGATCGAGCCAACCGGCCAACGACACGTCGGCATCGTGCTCGTTGCGGACGGCACTTGCGGCCACCCGTACCGGCTGGCGCGGCGCCAGGAGCAGCGCAGGGCCGAGGCAGTAGATGCCCACATCGAACAACGCTCCCCCACCGCGTTCGTCGACACGATGATCGTGGGCACGCCCCAGCGGGAACGAGAACCGGGCGCGCGAAAACCGCAACGCTCCGAGATGCTCGGCTGCGAGCGCCAACACCAGTTGGTTGCGCGGATGATGCGGCCACATGTACGCCTCGACGAGCGAACGCCCTGCGGTTTCGGCGGCAGCGAACACGGCGTCGGTATCGGCAACCGACATCGTGAGGGGCTTCTCGCACAGCACGTGCTTACCCGCTTCGAGGGCGCGCAGAATCCACGGTGCGTGGCCATCGTTCGGCAACGGAATGTAGACTGCATCGACATCGGAACGCCGCAGCAGATCGGCGTAGGGAGCATCCGACCCGTCCGACGTGCGGCTCGCTTCGGCCACCACGGTATGACCGGCGCGGTGCTGAATCGGCGGAAGGATCTTGCCTCGGTAAATACGCGACGACGCCCCGAGGACACCCCACCGAAGCGGTTGCTCAGCCACTGATGACCACCATCTTGATCTCGGTCATTTCCTTCACGCTGAACGCCGGACCTTCGCGTGTGTTGCCGCTGTCACGCAGTCCGCCGTATGGCTGCTGATCGGCACGCCATGTGGGAACCTCGTTGACCAACACCCCGCCGAAGTGCAGCGCTCGGACGGCCTTGAGCCCCTTCGCGATATCGCACGTGAAGATCGCCGCCTGCAGGCCGTAGTCGCTGTCGTTGGCCATGGCAATCGCGTCGTCGAGTTCGTCGTATGCAGTGATCGTGACCACTGGTCCGAATACCTCGTTCGCGCACACCTTCATCGTCGGTGTCGCACCGACGATGACCGTAGGGCGCAGTATTCCATCGTCGCCGACCGCACCCCCGATGGCGACTGTGGCACCCTCCGCCTCGGCCTCGGCGATCCACGCCGTGACTCGATCGCGCTCGCTGGTGGAGATGAGCGCAGAAACATCGGTCGCCTCGTCCATCGGATCACCGACCACCAAGGTGCTGACGTGCTGCACCAGTGCCTCGGTGAACTCATCCGCGATGCTGCCGTGGACCAGCACGCGTTGAGTGGAGATGCAGCTCTGCCCGGCATGGCTGAACCCGGCCATCTTGATCTTGGCGGCCGCCGCGCGCCAGTCGCCGTCGGGCTCGATGATGACGGGCGCGTTGTTGCCCAACTCGAGCCCAACTCGCTTGCGCGGGGCGCGGGCACGGATACTCCAGCCCACTTCTGGCGATCCGGTGAACGTGATCAGAGCAACATCGGGATGATCGACCAGTGCGTTACCGACCGTCGCGCCACCGCCGGTGACGACCTGCAACCAGTCGGCTGGCAGCCCACATTCGTCGATCAACATCGCGGCCAGCCGGATCGAACTGAACGGGGTCTGACTGGCCGGCTTCAGCACGACCGGGCATCCGGCTGCGATGGCAGGGGCTACCTTGTGCACCACCAGGTTGAGCGGGAAGTTGAACGGAGCGATCGCCCCGACCACACCGATGGGCACCCGAAGGGTAAACCCGAGCTTGCCCTCACCGGCCGGAATGGCGTCGAGCGGGATCATTTCACCGCTCAACTTGCGTGCCTCGGCCGCCGCAAACTGAAACGTGCCGACGGCGCGCTCTGCCTCGACTCGCGCCGTCTTGATCGGCTTGGCAGCCTCGCGGGCGATGATCTCTGCGAACTCGTCACGGCGGGCAGCAAGGCGAACCGCTGCGGTATCAAGGATCTGCGCCCGTTGCCACAATGGCAGCGAACCGCGCAGCAGCACCGCTTTGGCCGTAGCAACGGCCCGGGCGACGTCGTCGGCATTCTGACTGGGGATCTCGCCGATGACAGCATTGTCGTAGGGCGAGCGGACGGTGATCATGTCGGCCATAGCGAGTGACGTTACCGCTCGCGCCCATACTGGCGGAATGCCGATCTCGATGCATCCATTCCTCGACTGGGATGGACCCATTCCATTCGCTCACCGCGGCGGGGCCAGTGATGCCCCGGAGAACACCATGCCGGCGTTCGAATATGCAGTCGACCTGGGTTACCGGTACATCGAGACGGATGTGCAGGTCACCTCCGATGGCGTCTTGACGGCGTTCCACGACAACGACCTACAGCGCACGTGTGGGCGCCGCGGCAAGATCAACGAACTTCCCTGGAGCGAGGTGTCTACGGCCCGGGTTGACGGCAAGGCCCCGATCCCGCTCCTCGAAGACCTACTCGGCACCTGGCCAGATCTGCGTGTCAACATCGACTGCAAAACCGACTCGGCGATCCCCGCCCTCGTCGCCACGCTCATTCGTACCAACGCGCTCGAACGAGTCTGTGTCGGTGCATTCAACGATCTCCGTCTGCGCAAGCTTCGCGCTGCGTTGGGCGAGGGGCTGTGCACCAGCCTCGGTCCGGGTGGAGTGGCGGCGCTCCGCTTTGGGGCGCTCCGCAAGTCGCCGGCGCGTGCCGCCCAAGTTCCGGTGAAACAGGGCCCCTTGGTTGTCACGAACGCGGCGTTCATCGAACGCGCTCACCGGCTCGGCATCGCTGTGCATGTCTGGACGATCGACGATCCCGTCGAGATGCGACGCTTGCTCGACCTTGGCGTGGATGGGATCATGACCGATCGGCCGGCGGTGCTGCGCGAGGTATTCGAACAACGCAGGCTGTGGCACTGACACGCTCGTGTATCGACAGGCATCACTGGCGTAGTCCGGGTCCGGTAGGTCTGCGGCTGATACAGCGAGCGTTGTGAGGTTGGACACAGACTGGGCTGCCGCAACCTCACCGACCGACATGGTGGGCCGTCGGCGGCGGGGTGGGCCGTCGGTGGCGGGGTGGGCCGTCGGTGGCGGGGCAGGGCAGGGCGGATCACCTCGAACACGTAGGTTGGTGACATGGCAGGCGTCCATCCACCGTTCAGCACCATTCGGTCACCTCGAGCAATGGTGGCGTCGGCCGATCAGCTCGCGACGCAGGCGGGACTCACGGTGCTTGCCCGTGGCGGCAACGCTGTCGATGCGGCGATCGCCACAAACGCTGCACTTGCGATCACCGGCCCGCACATGTGCGGGATGGGCGGCGATCTGTTCGCTCTCGTTCACGACGCGACGTCGGTCCACGCGCTCAATGCAACCGGGCGAGCGGGATCCGGTGTAGATGCAACCGTACTGCGTGCGGAGGGCCACACGGAGATGCCATTTCGTCACGACATCCGCACGGTGACCGTGCCTGGTTGTGTCGATGGGTGGTCGGCATTGCACGAACGCTTCGGCCGGCTTCCGCTGGCCGCGATCTTGGCACCCGCGATCGAGCTCGCCGAAGGCGGCTTCCCTGCGTCACCGCTGCTCGTCGGCGCACTTGCGATGTTGGACGATGCGGGACGCGAACAGCTTCACGAATTGGTCGACCAGGCACGACGACCCGGCGCGAGAGTTCAGCGACCCGGCGCAGGTCGCGCGCTACGAGCAATCGCCGAAGCCGGCCGCGACGGCTTCTACCGGGGCGAGTTCGGAGAAGGACTCCGCCGGATCGGTGCCGGAACCTACTCCGTCGACGATCTGGAGACGCCCGGTTCTGACTGGGTCACCCCACTGTCGTGGCCGGCCTTCGGTCGCGTGTTGCACACCATTCCACCGAACTCGCAGGGATATCTGCTCCTCGGTGCAGCAGGGCTGGCCAGTTCGCTACCACTGCCCGACGACCCCGACGACGAACGTTGGGTTCATCTGCTGGTCGAGGCTGCCAAGGCTGCCGGACGTGACCGGCCCGCCGTGCTGCACGACGAGGCCGACGGCCCCGCGCTGCTGGCTGCGATCGCCACACGCTCCGCCGAAATCGATATGGACCGGGCGAGCCAGATGAACGGTGCCCAACATGACGCCGACACGACGTACCTGTGCACCGTCGACGGTGACAGGATGGGTGTCTCGTTGATCCAGTCCAACGCGTCGAACTTCGGCTCGTGGTTGGCAGAGCCGAACACCGGTATCAACCTCCACAATCGCGGGCTTGGCTTCTCACTCGAGCAGGGCCATCCGGCAGAACTAAGGCCACGACGGCGGCCGCCGCATACGTTGTCGCCGGCCATCGCCACCCACCCGGACGGCTCGCTCGCGGCGGTGTTCGGCACGATGGGCGGCGACGGCCAGCCACAGATCTTGTTGCAGTTGGCCGCACGGCTATTTCATCACCACCAGAGCCCTGCAGTCGCGATCAATGCCGGACGCTGGGTGTTGCACGGCCCTGTCACCGGGTTCGACACGTGGACGGCATCCGGTGGCCCACATCTGCTCATCGAGGGCCACGCTCCACCGCACTGGCTGACCTCGCTTGCGGCGCGTGGCCACGATGTCCGCTCCGCACCGCCGTACGACAGCGGGTTCGGCCACGCGAACGCGATCGTCGTGCAAGCCGATGGCTTGCTGGCCAGCGCCGCCGACCCCCGCGCGAGGGTCGGCTCGGCCGCCGGCATCTGACGTTCACCGGCAACCGGAGCGCCGCGGACCCCTCCCATGGTGGGTGGCACGGTGGGTGGCACGGTGGGTGGCATGACCACAACTGCCGACTAACTTTGTGGAATGCGCGTCGACACCAACTTCTTCTGCACGGTCCCAATGCCAGACGCCGGCGATCCCGGGATCAAGCCGACCGATCGCCGCTACGGCAACAACGACGTCATCGAGTGCTACGAGAACCTGATCGACTGGGCCAAGACCGCCGACCGGTTGGGGTTCGACACAATGTGGCTCACCGAACACCACTTCCAGTACGAGGGTTACGAGGTGTTGCCGAACCTGATCATGTTCGGTCTGCACCTCGCACATCTCACCAAGGATCTTCGCCTCGGCCAGATGTTCAACGTGGTTCCGCAATGGCACCCCCTACGCCTCGCCGAGGACTTCGCGCTGGCCGACCTCGTCACAGGCGGCCGGATGGAGTTCGGCATCGGGCGCGGCACCGTACCGCGCGAGGCATGGGCGCTCGGCGCAGTGGTGGCCAGCGGCGACAACGAAATGTCGGCTGAACACGACCGGATCAACCGTGAAATCTTCGAGGAGTCGATGGAAGTGATCAAGCTGGCGTGGAACAACGAACGGTTCTCGTATCGCGGCAAGCACTTCGTATTTCCCCCCGACGACGTGCCAGACCGCGGTTCGATGGTGAACGACCTGACCTTGATCCCCAAGCCGCGCCGAGTCGTCGACGTCTACCAGCCGGTCACATCGCCAGAGACCATCGAGTACGTGCCGAGAGCGGGCCACAAGGCGGTCTACTGGCTGCAGAACGCCGACAGCCAGAAGCAGAAGTGGGATCGGTATGCCGAGATCCGTAGCGAGATCGGCTCTCCGGTTGCGCCAGGCGAAGACCGCTGCCTGGTACTCAACCTGCATGTCGGCCGGACGTATGAGGCAGCACTTCGTCGCGGACGTCCAGGGCAAGACGAGTTCAACCGGTTCCTCTCGCCATACGGTCGTTTTTCCAGCTACCGCAACCCCGACGGGTCGAAGGTCGAGTTCAACCATTGCCCCACGGTAGAAGAGAGCAACGCCCAGAAGATCCAGATCGTCGGCTCGATCGACGATGCGGTCGACGCGATCGGCTACTGGCGTGATCTGCTCGACCTGAAGCACATCTGCTTCTTCTTCGACTACCCGGGGATCTCTCGTGACGAAATGAACGAGCAGATGCACCTCGTAGTCGACGAGGTCTTCCCGCGGCTCGGCGAACCGATCGAGCGACGGCCGCACACCTCAGCTCCGCTGGTATGAGGTGACGACACCACGCCTGCTGCTTCGCACTGCCACCTTTGCCGACGGTTCCACCGGCGATGTGCGCATCGTCGACGGCCTGATCACCGAACTCGGGCCGAATCTCGCACCGCTCGACGACCGCACGAGCGACCGAACGGGCGATCAGGGTGAGACGGTGGTCGACCTCGACGGCCGATTGCTACTGCCGGCGCTGACCGAGCCGCACTCCCATCTCGACAAGGCGTTCCTGGCCGATGTCATCTCGAACCCGACCGGTGACCTGATGGGAGCGATCGAAGCGATGCTGGCGCATCGGCATCTGATCACGCTCGAGCACACCATCGAACGGGCCGAACGGGCCGCCCGGCTGATGCTGTCCAACGGCGTCACCGCGATCCGCACCCACGCCGACACCACCTTGGAAAACGGCCGCGAGAACGGCCTGCAGTCGGTGCATGCATTGATCGAAGTGCGCGAGCGACTTCGTGGGCTCGTCGACATCCAAGTCTGCGCGCTTTCTGGCTGGCCGAGCATTGGCGTAGCCGGTGCCGAGCAGCGCGCGCTGTTACGCGATGCAGTCTCGGCTGGTGTCGATCTGATCGGTGGTTGCCCGCATCTCGAACCGGATGCGGCTGCGGCCAACGAAGGCTTCCTGTCGATAGCTGCCGATGCCGGTCTACCGATCGATCTGCACACCGACGAAACCCTCGATCCGGCCGTGCTGTCGTTGGAGGATCTCGCTCGCCGCGTCATCTCATCCGGGTTTCCCTACGCTGTCACCGCGAGCCACTGCGTCAGCCTTGGTGTGCAGACCGAGCGTCGCCAACGAGAGGTCGCGGAGCTGGTCGCCACCGCAGGGATCAGTGTGGTCGCACTCCCCCACACCAACCTGTTTCTGCAGGGACGACAACGGCAATCGACCATGCCCCGCGCCCTCACCGCGCTGCGCGCGCTCAGTGCTGCGGGGGTCAATGTGGCGGCCGGAGCCGACAACATGCAAGACCCGTTCAATCCGGTTGGCAGGGGTGATCCGTTGGAGACCGCTGCACTGATGATCGTGGCCGGACACCTGCTCCCCGATGAGGCGTTCGAGACAGTCTCGCGCCGGTCGCGGACGGTGCTTCGCCTGGCTTCGAACGAGTTGGCCGTCGGAGGTGTTGCGGATCTCGTTGCGATTCGCGCTCCGAGCATTCGCGCCGCGATCGCAATGGGGCCCGGATCACGCGTAGTGGTCAAGAGTGGTCGGATAGTGGCTGGTGATCCAACATGGCGTTGACGACTCCATTCGTGCGGGCTGCCGGCACCTCCCAGGAAACGAACTGTTCACAGCGGGCGTGGATTGCCGATCGTCCGCGCCATGTAGGGTTCCACCAATGACCGATCGGGCACAGAGCGCCTCGCTCACACCTTTGCCCCTCGCGGGACGTCGCGCCGTCATTACCGGCGCAGGTCGCGGTATCGGCGCAGAGATCGCCCGCCGTTTTGTCGATGAGGGCGCCACCGTCGCCATCATCGACATCATCGAGCCCGAGACTCACGACGTGGGCGGTTCCATCGGCGCCAAGGTGGCGCTTGCCGACCTTCGTGATCCGGTGGCGACGCGACGCGCGACACAGCAGGCCATCGACGAACTCGGCGGTATCGACATTCTGGTCAACAACGCCGGCGTCCTTCGTTTCTCGGCATTGCTCGACATCACGATCGAGGACTGGGATCTCACGTTCGACGTCAATGTTCGAGCGATGCTGCTCACCACGCAGGTCGCCGCGGCAGCGATGATTGCGCAGGGCCATGGCGGCACCATCATCAACATGGCCAGCATGGGCGGCAAGGTCGGTTCGCCGAACCAGGCCCACTACGCAGCATCGAAAGCCGCCGTGATCGGCTTGACCCGTGTCACCGCAATGGAGCTTGGCCCGCACCAGATCACCGCCAACTGCATCTGCCCCGGCTATGTGCTGACCGAGATGGGGGCTGCCACGCGTACACCCGAGATGCTGGCCAACTGGTCGGCCAAGTCACCGTTGAACCGACTCGCTCAGCCGTCCGACGTTGCCAACATGGCCGTGTTCCTCGCTTCCGACCAGGCGAGCTACTGCACCGGCCAGGCGCTCAACGTCACCGGCGGAATGGTGATGCACTGATGGCCGTTTTCTCCGCCGACCGCAGCCCCTTTGCTGCAACCAGAAGCCACATGGGACCCATGACCGACGCACTTTCAACACCCGCTCTATCGTTCAACGCCGTGTCGATGGTGTTCCCTGACGGCACTCATGCGCTGAGTGAAACCTCGTTCGACGTCCGCCCCGGCGAGTTCGTCACCGTCGTAGGCCCATCCGGGTGCGGGAAGAGCACACTGCTGCGGATCGCCTCGGGACTCAACAAGCCCACTACGGGCACGGTCACCGTCGAACGATCGACCCTTGGCTATGTGTTCCAAGACGCCACCTTGCTGCAGTGGCGCACTGTGCAACGCAACGTGGAACTGCTTGCAGAACTTGAAGGAATCGGTGTTCTAGAGCGCCGTCGGCGCGCCGCAGAGAACATCGCCCTCGTCGGGTTGAGCGGGTTCGAGAACAAGTACCCCAAGCAACTCTCTGGCGGGATGAAGATGCGTGCATCGCTGGCCCGATCCCTCGTGCTCGATCCCAAGGTGTTCCTGTTCGACGAACCGTTCGGTGCCGTCGACGAGATCACCCGCGAACGTCTCAACGACGAAGTCATTTCGTTGTTCCAGCGCAAAGGGTTCGCTGGCCTGTTCATCACCCACTCCATCAGCGAAGCGGTCTTTTTGTCGACACGCATCCTCGTGATGAGTGCACGCCCCGGCCGCCTCGTCGGAGAGTTCTCGGTGCCGTTCGAGTATCCGCGATCGCCCGACCTGCGATTCGATCCCGCGTTCGCCGAGTTGTCCGGCGAGATCTCACATGCCCTCCGAGGAGCACACACATGACTGCGCTCACTGTTGGTTCCGGTGCATCCATTGGTGCCGAGAACGATCTTTCCGATTTGAACGAGCTCGACCCAGCGCCACCGGAAGCTGCTCGTTCGAAGAAGTTCGAGTGGAGCCAGATCATCGGCCCAGCGGTAACCACCGTGGTGTTCATCATGGTCTGGCACTACATGCATTCGTCAGGGATGCGGTACTTCTTCGACAAGCCCGGCTTCTTGCTGCCAGCCCCCGAGACGGTCATCAACGACTCGTTCATCAATGCGACAGCCCGCGGCAGCTTGCTCAACGGGCTGAAGTGGACGGCCGTGGTCGCCACGATCGGCCTGCTGATCGCAATCGTGCTGGGCATGGCGGTCGCAGTCCTCATGGCACAAGCCAAATGGGCCGAGCGCTCGATGTATCCCTACCTCATTGCCCTGCAGGCCATCCCGGTCCTCGCTGTCGTTCCGGTCATCGCAGCGGTGTTTCCCACCGGTATGGCTCCTCGGCTGTTCGTCTGCGTGATGATCTCGATCTTTCCGATCGTCACCAACACGTTGTTCGGTCTGACGTCGGCCGACGTCGGCCAACACGACCTGTTCACCCTGCGCGGAGCATCACGGTGGACTCGGTTGATGAAATTGCAGTTCCCTGCCGCAATGCCCGCGATCTTCACCGGCTTTCGCATCAGCGCCGGACTCTCGGTGATCGGTGCCGTTGTCGGCGAGCAGTTCTTTCGCGGTTCGAGCAAGGCCGGCCTCGGAATCGTCATGGAGCAGTATCGCCAAAAGATCAAGTTCCCTCAGATCTACGGCGGCCTGGTACTCACCGCCAGTCTCGGGATTGCCGTGTTCTTCCTGTTCGGGTACATCGGCAACCTTGTGATCGGCCATTGGTACGACAACAGTCGCAAGACCAATTGACCCATCTCAGATCTCCATCCACCCGAGGCGGTTCACAGCCTCCCTACCCAGCGTGAACAACTAGAACAAGGAGCCATCCCATGCAATTCCGACGAACGAGCACCCTGATCGCACTGCCACTCGTGGCAGCGATCGCCCTAGCGGCGTGTGGCAGTGACAAGAAAGATATTGCTGCTGCTACCACCACAGCAGCAGCCGCTGCCACCACTGCCGCACCGGCAGGCACCGAAGCCCCGGCAGGGACCGAGGCCCCGGCAGGGACCGAAGCCCCGGCAGGGACCGAAGCCCCGGCAGGGACCGAGGCCCCGGCAGGTACCGAAGCCCCGGCAGCGGGCGGCAGCCTCAAAGGTGTTTGCCCCGATCAGGTCACCATTCAGACCGACTGGATGCCAGAGGCCGAACACGGCTTCTTGTACCAGATGGTCGGCGAGGGGTACACCATCGACAAGGAAAAGGCCGCAGTGGTCGGGCCGCTGATCGACGCCAAGGGTGCTGATACCGGTGTGAAAATTCGGATCCAGTCCGGTGGCGCCGCTCAGAACTTCCAGAGCGTCACCTCGATCATGTACCAAGACGACAACGTCCTGCTCGGTTTCGTCTACACCGACGAGGCCATCCAGAACTCGGCCACCTTCCCCACCATCTCCATCGAATCCGGGTTCGAAAAGAACCCGCAGATGATCATGTGGGATCCGGCCACGTATCCCGATGTGAAGGGCATCGCCGACCTCGGCAAGGCGAAGGTCAAGATCCGCTACTTCGGCGGCGCTGCATACATGGACTTCTTCACGTCGAAAGGAATCCTGTCGAAGGACCAGGTCGACGGTTCGTACACCGGTGACCCCAGCCTGTTCGTGACAGACGAGGGTAAGTCGGCACAGCAGGGCTTCGGCTCGGCTGAGCCGTTCCTCTACGAAAACGAATTGAAGGATTGGAAGAAGCCGGTCAAGTACGAGTACATCAACGACGCAGGTTGGGCCAACTACGCCGAGTCGATCGCCACGAAGCCGGACAACGTCACCAAGTACGGCGACTGCTTCAAGGTGCTCGTTCCGATCATCCAGCAGGCCAGCGTCGACTATGTCAACGACCCTGCTCGCACCAACGCGATCATCCTCGCTGCGGCCGACGGTTTCGGTGCTGACTTCGGATGGACCTACACCAAGGGTGCGGCCGACTACGGCGTCGCCACGATGAAGAAGGACGGCCTCGTCGCGAATGGAGCCGACGGGGTCATGGGCAAGTTCGACATGAAGCGCGTCGACGACCTCATCGCCATTGCTACCCCGGTGTACACGGCACAGGACAGCCCGCCGAAGAAAGACCTGAAGTCGTCCGACTTCGTCACCAACGAATTCATCGACGACTCGATCAAGCTCTGATCGAAATCTGACCTGGGGGGTACCGGTTCACGCCGGTACCCCCCCACGTCGCGTTCAGCGACCGAAATCGAACGCGGCAATCTCGCGCAGCGCCTCACCGAACGCCTGGACAGCGCCATCGAACAGTTGCTTGCCGAGTTCCGCTGTGGCAACCGTGGGGTCGCCGACGTATCCCTCGGGATTGAAGTCATTCGACAACCACCCGAAGCTGACCTTGCCCCCGAACCGCACGTAGTTGTTCTGCGCGATCTTTTCTGGCACGTGCCGCTGGCCGAGCTCCATCCGCACCAACTGCGGTGCGAGGTGCAACATGATCGATGTCTCGTCGGTACCGCCGTGGACGCCCATACCCAGTTCAGCTGCCGGAGAGGTTCCACCTTGGTCGGGCGGTACGCCAGGATGGGCGAGGAAGGTCCGCAGCCCATGGGCGAGGCGCAGTTCTCGAAGAGCGACGTTCAACAGCGCGCTGTTACCGCCGTGACCATTGAAGAACACCAGGCGCTGCGCGTTCGTGGTGGCCACACAACGGCCAATGTCGTCGAGCACCGCCAACAACGTGGTAGCAGACAACCAGATCGTGCCTGGCGACCAAGCGTGTTCGTTCGATTTGGTGTACTCCAACGTCGGGAGCAGCCATGCATCGACCTCGTCGCCGTACCGCTCGATCGCGGCCTCGGCCACCGCCGCCGCGATGACCGAATCGGTACTGAGTGGAAGGTGCGGACCGTGCTGTTCGACTGCTCCGAGCGGCTGCACGATGATGCTGTCGGCGGTAAGTCGCTGGGCGATCTCGGGACCTCGGAGGTCGACCAGATGACGGGTGCGTGAAGTCACATCGTCAAGCTACAACGCACCCTGCGCCGCACGGCAGAATGTCACCATGTCTGCATCGACTCCCTCTGTCAGCCGGTCGTCGAAGTCTGCGCAGCAACCTCGGGCTCACGACTTCGATGCAATCGTCGTGGGCGGTGGTCACAACGGCTTGGTATGCGCCGCGTACTTGGCCAAGGCAGGGCGGCGCACGCTGCTGATCGAGGCCCGATCGTCGGTCGGTGGCACGGCATCCAGCGAAGACTTCGCCGGGGCACGCGTCAACATCTGCAACTGCGACCACATCACGTTCCGCACCACGCCGGTGATCGATGAGTTAGGTCTTAGCGAGCACGGCCTGCGCTATCTCGACGTCGAGCCCGCCCAGATCAATGCCGCGTGGAGTGGCGGACCGGCATGGCCGATCTTTCACGATGTCGGCCAGACCATCGATGCGCTTGGCCAGACCTACCCGCGTGAAGTCGATGGGTATCGGCGCTACCTGAAGTACGCCATTCCGGCCGTGCGGCTCGTGTTCGATGCAGCCAATGATCCGCCCTCGCTCGGCGGGTTGACCAAGAAGGTGATGGCACGACGAGGCCGTGGCGTCAGCACCTTGTTGCGGTGGAGTCGGCGCAGCGCCGCCGACATCATGCGAGAGTTCTTCACTGCCGACGCGTTGCAGGCACCCGCAATCGTGACTGGGCCGATGGTGTGGGGCATTTCGCCGGAGACCCCCGGTTCCGGACTCGGTGCGCTCACGTACGCGCTGCGTCATGTTGGTTCGGTCGGTCGACCCGTTGGAGGCAGCGGAATGGTGCCCGATGCATTGGCCAGCGCGTTGATCTCGTTCGGGGGGGAACTGCGGACCAGCACCAAGGTGCAGGCGATCAACTGCGAAGGTGACGGCGTTCGCGGCGTCACCTTGGATGACGGCACCGAGATCACCGCCCGCGTGGTCGTGTCTGCATGCAATCCGCACGACACGTTCCTGAGATGGCTGACCAATGCCCCACCGCAGGCCGACAACCTGATCGCACGATGGCGGAAGGCGCCCCACGAACAAGGCTACGAGTCGAAAATCGACGCGATCATCGCAGCGGTCCCCCGCCTGAAGGCGCTCCCGAGCCGGATCGCCAACCAACTCGGCGATAGCGCGGCCAACGCCACCACGATCATCGCTCCGTCATTGGCCGAGATCCACCGCGGGTACGGCCTGCTCGGGCGCGGCGAAGTCCTTGATCAGCCGGGGTTGCTCGTCAACGTTCCCACGGCGGCCGACGCGTCGATCGCTCCCAACCATGGCCGTACTGGTCAGCACGTACTCAGCCTCGAGGCGCTCTACACACCGTACGGGCTTCACGGCGGGTGGCCGAGCAGCACCGAGCCCCGCCGCTGGCTCGAGCAATACGCCACGCTTGTCGACGGCGACTTCCTTGGCTCGTTGGGCGAGTGGCGGGCGATGACACCCGACCGGTATGAGCGTGAGTTTCACCTACCGGCCGGGCACGCCACGAGCTTCGCTGGCGGACCACTCGCTGCAATCATCAACCGTCAACCCGAGTTGACCCGCTACCGCACGCCCGTGAACGGCCTCTTCCTCACGGGCGCAGCAACCTTTCCCGGTGCCGGAGTGTGGGGCGCTAGCGGAAGGAATGCGGCCATGACGGTGTTGAGGACAGTGTGACACCGTACGATCGGTGACAACAGCAAGGAACTTGCAATGACACAGGGTTCGTTCTCGCTCGGGAAAGTGTTCGGCATCCCGGTGCTCGTTCATTGGAGCGTCGTCCTCGTCATCGTCATGTTCGGCGACAGCCTGGCACAACAGTACGGTTGGGTAGCTGCGTCGGTCGCCCTGGTGGCATTCCTCGCGTCGATCCTCGCCCATGAGTTCGCTCATGCGCTGGTTGCACGACGTCACAGCGTCAATACGATCTCGATCCAGTTATGGGCATTGGGAGGCGTCGCCCGACTCGATCGCGAGGCGCCAACCGCGCGTGCCGAAGGATGGATCGCGGTAGCCGGGCCGATCACCAGTCTCGTGCTCGGTGTAGCAGCACTCGGCGCATTCTTTGGGCTCGATGCCCTTGGCGTGGACCGCGCCGGTCTGGGTGCTCTCGGATGGATCGGGCTGATCAACACTGCGCTTGCCGTGTTCAATATGCTGCCCGGTTCACCGCTCGATGGTGGTCGAGTCTTGAAAGCTTGGAGATGGGGCCGACATGGCGACCGGTTTCGCGCTGCACGCGAAGCATCGAATGCGGGCAAGGCGATCGGCTTTTCGATGGCCGGAGTCGGTGGGGTCATCGTGTTGAACGGTCACTCCGGTCTCATTCTGGTGATCACCGGACTGTTCATCGCCGTGAGCGCGAAGACCGAGCACATCGCCGCCGATATGGCTGAACGACTTCAGGGTGTGCGGATTCGCGATCTCACGTGGTTCGGTGTCGCTCACGCAACGACCGATACCGATGCCGACACCATGCTGTGGCAGCGGTCGCGCCTCGGCGAGGCCGGAATGGTCGCAATCGAGCGAGCCGATGGAGAACTCGCCGGAATCGTCACCGAGGAGCAGTTGCTCGCGGTGCCCGAGTGGCGGCGGCCCACGGTGCTCCTAGCATCGTTGATGGTCCCGATGAACCAGATCGCCCACGCGCAACTCGACGAGGAACTCGCCAACGTACTGCCGCGCCTATCCGCCAAGGCGCCGTTCGTCACCGTGTGGCGTGAGGGCAAACTGCTCGGCGTGGTGCCTCGTCGCAGGTTGCTCGGCAGGCTGAAGGCAGCCCAGTCATAGCCACTCGCTGATCAGGCGTCCTTGACAGTCCACGTGCGTTTGGCGACCGGGTCTTGGTCGCTCCATGGGAAGTTGATCCACTTGTCGGTGCGCTTCCAGACATAGTCACAGCGCACTACCGAATGGCTCTTTTCGTACAGCACCGCGGTGCGCACCTCGGCGACCTTGCCCTCGCAGAACTGCTGAACGCTGCGCAGCGTGTGGCCGGTATCGGCAACATCATCGGCGATGAGAATCCGTGCGTCGCTGACGTCGACGAAGTCCGGAGCGGGCGGCAGGATCCGCGGCACCTCGAGGCGCTCATCGACCCCGGTGTAGAACTCGACATTCATCGTGTAGACATTCTTCACACTCAGCGCATAGCCGAGCGCCCCACCGATGAGTAGGCCCCCACGGGCAATCGAGAGAATCATGTCGGGCTCGTAGTCGTCGGCCACCAAGTGTGCAAGTTCGCGCGAGGCAGACCCGAACACCTCCCACGTCATTATCTCTCGTTCCGTCGACACGGGTTCGTGCACCTTTCTCCGAGCTCTACACAGGCTCAACGGCAAGCTAGCCGATCCGGGTCGTAAGGCTCCTTTTAGCCAGGTCCTGCGTTCGAATAGATTGACGCGTTCCGCTATGGAGTGATCGGCGGACTGGACGTCTGTTCGCAGGGCACCGGCTGATTCCGGTTCTGTGCCGGCGGTTTCAGAGCCGGTGGCCACGAACAAAGTGTGGCGCGCGGTGAGAGACTTCGACTCTGGATCGTTGGTGGTGATGTTCGATGTCTTGGGTATCGCTGAAACCTATGCGTATGTCTGGTTCCACAGTGGTCATCGCGATCGAACGCGTGTACGATTAGGTGATGGGAAGCGGTACCGACCAACTCACCGAACAGTCGGTCTGCGAGTCGGTCTGTCTTGATGATCTTGTCGAGGTCACTGCGCATCTCGAACGCCGCCATGCCCGCTTCGCGTTTGATGTGGCCCGATTGGCCGACGCGGGCGAATGGGCTGTAGACGGGTCACTGTCGATGGCGATCTGGTTGCAGCAGCACTGCCGAATGAGTCACCGTGACGCAACCCGATTGTTGATCGAAGGCCGGTTCCTCAACCGTTACGACGCCGTCCGCGATGCCGCGTTCTCGGGCAGTCTGTCAGCATCGCAGGTGAGCGCGTTACGCAACGTTGTAACGAAACCAACCGCAGTACTGTTCGGCCAACACCAGCACGGTCTCGTCAACGCGTTCCGACATCTCGACCCGGTCACTACTGAACGCGCCTGCCAATCATGGCGTGCTAAGGCCGAAGCCGTCGCTGATATGCCGGTGCCGAAGCTCCCCGACCGGTCATGGACTTCGTCACGTCTCGCGGATGGCACCATGGTCGGACGGTTCGTCCTCGACCCGGCTGCCGCGACTGAACTCGAAACCGCGCTCCAAACCGCGCGCACGTTCGACGGCGCTGGCGACGACCGGCCCCATGGTGTGCGCAACGCTGACGCAGCCACCGAGATCATCGCGTTCTTCAACGCCAACCATGACGGCGACGGCACACCACGCCACCGGCCGCATGTCGCGCTGTACGTCCAATCCGATGACCTCAACAACCTTGGCGGCGGTCACGCCGTCACCGACGACGGCCACCTTCTACCTACCTGGGCAACCGACGCCTACCTGTGCGACTGTGTGATCCACCGGGTACTCCGCACCGCTGCGACCATCACCGACTATGGGCGCAGCATTCGCAGCGTCCCACCGCAGTTGTTCCGCGCTGTCGCCGACCGCGATCGCGGCTGCCGATTCACAGGCTGCACCCGCAAAATCGCCTGGTGCGACGCCCACCACGTGCAATGGTGGAGACGCAACGGCGAAACAAAACTCGACAACCTTGTCCTGCTCTGCAGCCGCCACCATCACCTCATCCACCGACCAGGCTGGACACTCCAACTCGACCCCAACGGCGACCTCCACATCACCAACCACCTCGGGCATACCAGCACCACCCACCCCTACACATACCCGGCCACCGGACCACCCGGCCACGGACCACCCAGTTGAGCTTGTCCACTACCAGAGCTCTGCTTGCGATGGTCGTCCGGTATCAGCTCACTGCTGGGCGGAAATGCACAGGTAACTTGTCGAGGCCGAGCACGAAGTTGCCGCGCCGCTAGCGGTAGCGGCTGATCGGTGGCCAGTTCGAGATTGTCGAAGCGGCGGAGTAGCTCCTCGAACAACACCCGCAGCTCGAGACGCGCCAACGGAGCACAATGACCCCAGCCGAGATCCTCACCGCCTACCGCTACCAACCCAACCTCGCACACCGTAACCACACGCTCAAAGGCCCCCACCAAGCCGCCCCCAAGTTCTTGCATACCCCGCACCGCATCGAAGCACTCCTGCTGTGCCAATTCCTCGCCCTACTCACCCAAGCCCTCATCGATTGCGAGATCCGCACCGCAATGCAAACCGCACAACTGAACAGCATCCCTCTGTACCCCAAACTCCGATCCTGCCCGCGCCCAGCGCCCACGAATACTCGAAATCTTCAACAACATCGCCCGCCACCACCCGATCAGCAACAACCAGACCATCCAGACCTTCGAACCCGACCTCACCCGACTGCAACACCAGAGCCCCTTTTCGCCACGTCCGGAGCTTCTGGTGCTGCCAGTGGTGCCAGTGGTGCCAGTGGTGCCAGCGCTTCCGCGCTAGGACAGGTACACGTTGCGGATGACCTCGTCGATCGTCGTCACATCCGCAGCCACCAACGCCATCGCCTCGCGGCCCATCGTTGGCATCCCTTGACGTTGCGCCAGATCGCGCACCTCGTGCGGAGTCCCGCCGCCAACGAGAAGCTGACCAACCTCGTCGGTCACTTCCAACACCTCGTACACGCCGAGGCGGTCGCGATAGCCGGTGTTCGAACAGAAGTTGCACCCCGCGCCCCGCATGAACCGGTCCTTCGGTGGCCCACCCAGGTGCGTGTACCAGCGCATCTCCTGCGCACTCGGCTCGTAGCTGACCGTGCACGCTTCACAGACCTTACGCACAAGCCGCTGGCCGACCACACCAACCAGCGAGGAAGCAACGAGGAACGGTTCGATCCCCATGTCCAACAGGCGATACAACGCGGAACTGGCATCCGTGGCATGAAGCGACGACATCACTAGGTGACCCGTGAGTGCGGACTGCACAGCGATCTTCGCTGTTTCTTGGTCGCGGATCTCGCCGACCAAGATGACGTCGGGGTCCTGACGAAGAATCGACTTCAAGCCGACGGCAAACGTGACGTCGGCCTGCTGATTGATCTGCATCTGGTTTACCGCCGGGAACACGTACTCGACCGGGTCCTCGATCGTCATCACGTTCAACTCGCTCCGGCTGATCTCGGCGAGGGTGGCATACAGCGTGGTGGTCTTGCCCGAGCCCGTCGGTCCACTGCAGATGATCATGCCGTACGGCTTGTGCACGATCGACAAGAACCGCTCATACGTGGCGGTTGGCATGCCCAATTCGGCCAACTGCTTCATCGACCGACTCTTGTCGAGCAGACGCAACACGGCCGTCTCGCCCCAGATCGTGGCGCTGGTCGCGACTCGGACATCGAGCCCGACTCCATCGAGATTCATGTGGAACTGGCCGTCCTGGGGACGTCGGCGCTCGACGATGTCCATCTCGGCCATGATCTTGATCCGGCTGACCAGCTCTGGCCCGGCCGATGACGGCAGACTGAGTACCTCGCGCAGCGCCCCATCCACGCGGTATCTGATCCGGATCCGTCCTTCGGTTGGTTCGACATGGATGTCCGAGGCGCGATCGCGCAGCGCCTGAGCCACGATCTTGTTGACGAGCTGAATGATCGGTGCGTCGCCCCCGCCGACCTCGAGTGCGATCGCAGTCTCGGGTGCTGCATCAGCCCAAATCTGCTGGACCTGGTCATCGACCGCCGACAACACGCGGTAATGCGTGCTGAGCGCGATCTTGATGTCTTGAAGTGGCGCGAGGTAGATGTTGACGGCGCGGACGGGAAGCCGTTCCAGCTCGTCACGTACGGACTGACTGGACGCGTCGGCGAGGGCGACATCGAGCACGCCATCGGTCAGCCGCATGGGCACGATGTTGAAAGCAACAGCGACTGATTCCGACACCATCGCAAGAGCTTCGTCGGTTGGGCTTTCACGGCGTAGATCGATCGTCGGAAGGCCGAGCTGCGTAGCAAGGGCCTGCGCCAACACCCGCGGGTCGACCAGGCCCTGTTCGACAAGAATGGCGCCGAGTTGACGCCCGGATTCAAGCTGCAGGTTCAATGCCGCCGATACCTGCTCGGGGAGGAGCAGGTTTTCCGACACCAGAACATCACCCAACCGAGCCCGCTCACCGGCAGCGATCATCGCCGTCACCTGCGCGGCAGGTGTCGATACGTCGCCGCCAACGGAATCGATGTTCTTGCGGTTCCGCTTCATGTAGCACAGCTCTCTGTCGGGGAATCAGACACCAATGGTTCCGGACGCAACCAATCGCGCCACATACGTCGCCGAGGGCTGCTGTGCCAGGCTCCTCGAAACCCGCACTTTTGGGGGTGCACCTGGATGCATGTGCACTACGGCAAGCGGACAGTCCTCATGCATGAAAGCGACACGAGGGCCACGTACCGTGATCAATGGGCGCACGTCATCCATTCGTTGCGTCTCGTACGCGCCTCGCTCTACGTCGCAGCCGTACCGAGCAGGACCAGGCGACCTCTGATGGCCCGACGTGACCGTGTCGACTCACAGGCCCCGGCCCAGGCTCCACTGATCGCTCTGGCGGCCGAGCCCACGCAGCCCAAGGTCAAGCGATCGAAGACCAAGACCAAGACCAATGTCAAGGCCAAGACCAATGTCAAGACCAAGACCAATGTCAAGACCAAGACCACTGTCAAGACCAAGGCGGTCAAGCGCGACAAGGACGGTAACGAAGTCGCTCACTGGTGGCAGGCCGACATGCATTTCGGCCTCTCTGTCAAACCGGAAATCGTGATGGCATTTTCCAGGCAGGTGGCGTCGTTCATCGAGGCCGGGATCTCGATCATCGAGACCCTTGAGATCGTGGGCGAGGAGACGGGTTCGGATGTGATGCGCCGTGTGGTGCGTGAGCTGACCGCATCGATCCAACGCGGTGCCAGCTTCGCTGATGCTGTCGGCGCCCACCCCGATGTCTTTCCTCCCTACTACCGGGCGATGGTGCGCTCGGCCGAATTCACCGGCCACCTCGACGACGTCTTGAACCAACTCGCCGCCTACCTGGAGCGTGACATTCTGGCCCGTCGCCAAGTGAAGAGCGCGTTGACCTATCCGGTAGTCGTTCTGGTCGTGGCATCTGCAGCCATGGTGGTGATGTCGGTGTTCGTGCTTCCGAAGTTTGCCGACATGTATCGCGGTCTCGGTGCGAAGCTGCCGCTTCCAACCCGGATCCTGCTTAACTCGACCGACTTCATCACCGGCCGGTGGTACGTGATCGTCGGCGGAGCCGCAGCCGCCGTGGTGATCATGCTCGCCGTATTCGGTGGCGCCCGCGGTAAGAGCCGGCGCGACCGTTCCGCGATGCGTCTACCGGTAGTCGGCCCGCTGTTCCACTTGATCTCGATCGAGCGGTTCTGTCGTGTACTCGCAGCACTGGCCAAGGCGGGCGTTCCCCTGCCGGATGCGATCGCAATGTCAGCTGACAGTACGAACAACTCGGTCTTTCAGAACAAACTGGAGGTGGTCCGCGACACGCTGATCCGCGGTGGTGGCCTATCGGCGCCGATGTTCGAGGCTGGAATCTTTCCGATCGCCGCACGACAGATGATCCGGGTCGGCGAGCGGACCGGATCGTTGGGTCAGCAGCTCAGCAAGGCCGCTTCGTACTACGAGCGCGAAGTCGGCTTCAAGATGAAGCGGGCGACCGAACTGTTCCAGCCGGCGGTGATTCTCTTCGTCGGATTCCTGGTTGGTTTCATCGCCGTCGCCCAGGTCGCCGCGATGTACAGCATCTTCAGTCAGGTGCACGCGTGAGCATCGACCGAACCAGATCCCGCCACCACAGTCCCCCACACCAGCCGGTCCCCGGCAACAACCAGAAAGCAGAACCATCATGAAAGACCCCACAATCCCCCACGTGACCGGAATGAAGACTCATCATCGGCAACCCAATCGAGACAAGGGTTTCACGCTTGTCGAGATCCTCATCTCGATCGTGCTCGTCGGCATTCTCTCTGCTGTCGTCGTCGTCGGCATCGGCAACTTGACGAGCAAGGGTACGACGGCCGCGTGCGCAGCATCGCTCGACGCCGCCAAGGCCGGAGCAATCGTCTACTACTCGACCAACGCCAACGCCTACCCGACGACGCTGCTCCAGATGACTGGGGCAACACCAGCCGCGCTGACCCTGCCAACTGGCGTGACCCTCGCAGCGCCAGCCAATGTGGTGGCAAGCGGCAACGGCTGGACCCTCACCATGACGGTCGGCGCTTCGGGCAACGCACCAACCTTCGTCTGCACCTGATCTGTCTCTCAGGCTGCGGGGTGATGTGATGCGTCTCCACAAGGATCAGGGCGAGACCCTTGTGGAGACCATCCTGACGGTCGTCATCATCGGCGTGGCGGTCACGGCGCTGGTCGCTGCATTGGCCACGACGGCATCGGCGGGCGCCGCCCACCGCAACAACGTGGTCGCCGACACCGTGATGCGCAACTACGCCGAAGCGACGAAGGCGGCGGCCCGAACATGCGTGACCGGGCAGACGTATGCCGTAGTGTTTCAACCGCCGACCGGCTACACAGTTTCAGTAGCGCCCACAGGAACAGCATGTCCGACCGTGCTCACGACACGGCTGCTCACGCTGTCCGTCACCGGCCCCACGAAGGTCGCCCAGACGATGGCGATCAGGATCAGAACGCCGTGAGCACCCCAGTCTGCACTCGATCATCCAATCGACGCCATACGCGCCTCGATGAAGACCGTGGCGCAGGGCTCATCATCGCCATTGGATTCGTGGTGATGATCAGCGCGATGACCGCCGGGTTGTCGTCACTCGTCATCTCCAGTATGACCAACCGAGGCTCACTGCAGGCGGTGCGAGATCGGCAGTACGCTGCCGATGGCGCGGTGGAAGACGCCATCGTGGCCGTTCGCGCACTCGACCGCTCCACGACCGGATCGTGCACGGCTGCCGCGGGGTCGGCTGTCTCGACCACCAACTCCGTCGCGATCAGAGTCGATTGGCAGAACCTGTGCGGTGCCGTCATCGCTCCCGATGGCACGGTCGTTTCGCAACGCAATGTCGTCTTCACGGCCTGCGCCGATACGGGCAAGGTTTGCGGGGACGCTCAGGTCATCATCCGTGCGCAAGTGAACTTCGAACAGTCCGAGTCCGGAGCGGTGTCAAAGACGTACGTCCAATCCTGGAACGTCAACCAATGAGCGACACGGCGGTGCCTCGACGACATGGCCCCCGTCGCGCACGAGATGGCGGTTTCACCCTGGTGGAGATCCTGATCTCGCTCGTCCTCAGTGGGATGATCGCGGGCGTGACGGTCAGCGTGATGCTCACCTCGATGAACGCTGTCGAATCAACATCTCAATTGATCGCCGACTCCACCGACGCCGGCTTGATCTCCACCTACCTCATTCGCGATGCCCAATCGGCTGGCGGAATCAATCCGATGACTGCCACGAGGTCGGCCGACCTTGGCATCTCGGTCGACTCATCGCCGGCGGGTTGGGGGAACTGCCAACAGCCGGGCAAGCTGGTGGCGCGATTCAGTTGGGTCGACCGCACCGCCACGTCGGCCGGTGCGAACGTCGTAGTGACGTGGGCGCTCGACGGAGCCAAACAACTCGTTCGACGGGCCTGCCAGAATGGAAGCACCGTCGACCTCATCCTTGGCAAGGCAATTGATGCGGCGACAACCACCTGCACGCCCAACGTGACGTGTGCCGGTGACCCAACCAGCGTCTCGCTCGCCATCTCCGGTTCGGCCACACGCGCTCCGTTCAAGTACACCCTCACCGCTTCGGTGCGCGGCGATGTGCAGGTTGCTCCGGCCATCGCCAACTCCGCACCGCTTCCACTTGTGCTACTCGGCGACGCCACGGGCGCCTCGCCGTGCCCGCGTCTCACCCTCGGTCTCGCCGGAATCGTTGCGGTACGCGGCGACGTGCTCGTCAACGGTTCCTGTGGTGCGGGACCGATCGCCGGAGATCAGAGCAAACTTCGCCAGACCGGCGCCGCGAACATCGCAAACATGGTCAACGATCCGTACGCAGCACGGCTTTCCCGTCAAGCAACGTGTCCGGACGGCGCGACCAATCCGACCCCGATCGGTGCCAGCAGCGGGCCATCGGCAGTCACGATCTACCCGGCCGCCGTGACAATCACATCGAACACGAACTTTGCGGCGGGACAACACCTGTTCTGCGCCGGTTTGACGTTCGGACCCGGAGCGCGGATCACCGGTACGGGCGTTGTCTTCGACATCGTCGGCGGCACGCTCATCGTGGACGATCAAGCCTCGGTCGACGTTTCCGCCGCAACAACTGGCGACTATGCGAGCATCGTGATCTGGGTCGAGACAAAGCAGACCGTGACGATCAGTAGCGGCACGCGAGTCAACTCGTTTCGGGGCACCATCTACGCACCCGCTTCTCTCACGAACCTGACGGCCGCGGTCGGAACGAACATCGGCGGCATCGTGACGAACACCATCAACGTTCAAGGCGGCGGCTCCGTCCGAATCGGCAACACGATCCCTGTCCTCACACTCTCAGCACCGTCGATGCCGCTCGGTGAAGTCGGCGTTACGTACCCCGCCACTCCCCTCGTAATCAGCGGCGGTGCCTCGCCATATGTCTGGTCGGCCGCTGGGTTGCCGCCTGGCATGTCGATCAGTACGAACGGGGTGCTGTCTGGCAACCCGACCGCCGCCGGGAGCTTCACCGTCATCGCCAGCGCCCTCGATTCCACAACCGCGGGCGGCTCGATAGAACTCGCTCTGACGGTGAATCCTGCGCTGGTATTCGACGGTTCGACGCCACTTCCAGGGGGACAGGTTGCAGTGGCCTACCCGACTACTTCAATGACTTCATCGGGTGGCACAGCACCGTACGTCTGGTCTGCCTCCGGGCTACCGGCCGGACTCACGATGACCGCAGCGGGAGTTCTCACGGGAACCCCGAGAATCTCGGGCACGTTCCCGGTGACCGTCACCGTCACCGACGCGCAGTCCGCGACGAGTTCTCAGAAGTACACACTGAATATCAATCCTCCCCTTGCGATCACCGGCCCGGTGACGCTGCCGAACGGCCAGGTCGGGCTGACCTACAGCACCACCACAGCAACGTCGTCTGGGGGTACCGCACCGTTCGCCTGGTCGGCGACGGGCCTGCCCGCTGGACTCTCGATCGCCTCGACAACGGGCACGATCAGCGGTGCACCAACAGTTGCCGGCGTGTACAGCGTCGTTGTCAACGTGACCGACCAAGTCGGCGCTTCGGCTTCGATTTCCTACAACCTGACGGTGAACGCGGCACTTGCCGTAGCCGGGCCGACTTCGCTCCCCAATGGTCAGGTGTCGGTGTCCTACGCGAACACCTCGATCACAGCGTCGGGCGGCACCACCCCCTTCTCGTGGTCTGCCGCCGGTCTTCCTTCTGGCCTCACGCTGAGCGCGGGCGGCGCGCTCACCGGCACGCCGACCATCGCCGGGACCTTCACTGTGACGGTCACGGTCACCGATGCGATGTCTGCGAAGGCGTCCCGCACATACGCACTGACCATCAAGGCTGCACTTGCCGTCGTCGGTCCGGCGACCCTGCCGACTGGTCAAGTCGGGGCAAGCTATGCAAACACCACCATGACCTCGTCCGGCGGCACGGCGCCGTATTCCTGGTCCGCGTCTGGCCTTCCGGCCGGCCTTGCACTCGATGCAGCGACGGGCACGATCAGCGGAACACCGACGGTCGCTGGAAGCGTCGACGTCGTTGTCACCGTGACCGATCAACAAGGCGCGACGGCGGGGGTCTCGTACAAGGTGGTGGTCACCGGCACCCCGACTGTCACCCTCGATCCTGTTACGGATCCTGCCCGCGGAACCATCACGTTGTCAGCGACTGCGACAACGCCTTCGGGCACGATCACCAGCGTCAAGTTCCAGTACGCGGTAGCCGACAGCGCTGTGTACACCGACATCTGTACCGACACTACCGCTCCGTACAGTTGTTCGTGGGACACCACCAAGGTCGCCACCACTGTGTGGGATGTTCGCGCGTTGCTCACCACATCTACAGGAGCGACAGCAACAAATGTTGTTGCCAGCATGCAAGTGGACAACGTCGCTCCGACGGTCTCGCTTGCCGACCCGGGGTCGCCGATGAGCGGGACAGTGACGCTCACTGCCACTGCCACTGACGCTGATAGCGGGGTCTCCTCGGTGGTCATTCAATATGCACCCACTGGAACGACTACGTGGACATCGATCTGCACCGCCCCCAATACGACATACGCCTGCCGTTTCGATACCACGGCCCTCCCCAAGGCGAGTTATGACCTACAAGCGGTGGCCACCGACTACGCGGGCAACACGTCGACGTCCATCGTGACGAAGCGCCTGATCGACAACTCGGTGCCGGCGGTGTCGCTCGATGATCCCGGCACTTACCTTCGCGGCACAGTGCCCATCACCGCGGTCGCATCTGCACCCACGGGAGTCGCGATGGTGGTGGTCCAGTACGCGCCGACGGGCAAAGGTACGTGGGCCACGATCTGCACCCCCATTACCTCGCCGTATCAGTGCATCTGGGACACAACCAAGGTCGCCACCGCAACGTACGACCTTCGTGCCGTGATGACCGACAAGGCCGGCGTGATCACCACATCGGTCGTGCTCGTTGGCCGCGTGATCGACAACAGCACCGTGCGTGGTGTCGATGTGCAAGCACCGGCGGCAGGCACGACGGGCAGAATCGGAGTCGGCGATACCATCAGCTACACCTATTCGACGACGATGGACCTCACCACGATCAAGTCAGGCTGGTCAGGGGATTTGACCACTGTGGTCGTCAGGGTGCGAGACGGCAAAGCAGCCAAGACCGGCGGCCCGAAGGACGACGTCTTTGATATCTTTACAACGTCTGCATATTCGAGCCCGGTCAACATCGGCACCGTACTGCTCAACTGGGATTACGTAAAAACGAACAAGACCGTCGGATTCAACGCAACCATGGTCGCAACGACCGAAACGGTGGGCGGCATCTCCTGGACGAAGATTTCGATCACGATCACCGAACTTCTCTCGACCGACTCGCTCGTGACCAGCAAGACCCCGACCAGCATGGTATGGAACCCATCAGTACTGGCGAAAGACCTGCGCAAGACCGCATCATCGGCAACCCCGGTCACCCAGAGCGGGAGCAGGATGATCAACTTCTGATCGTCGCCAACACCACCGAGGTCACCTTGATGTAGACGGCCTCGCGACAATCTCGTCGGGCGGGCGAATGTGGCGGAACATCGCCAACAGGGTCAGGTCGTAGATCGCCTTCAGCGAACCAGCGATCACGAGCGGCCAACCGAACGTGCTGTGGTCGAGCATCCACCCAGCCGCGACCGGTGGCAGCACCGATGCCAAACTGCGTGGCACGTTGGTCACACTGGCAGCGGCGGCGCGTTCGGGTGCGCTGACGACGGCCATCACGTAGGAGTTGCGTGCCGGAACGTCCATCGCCGAAAGCAGGCTGCGCGCGATCAGACACACCACTGCGAGCCCCAGAGTGGGCATGAAGGCCGCGCTGATGAGCAGTACTTGAGCGGGTAGGTGGGTGAACACCATGGTGCGGATCAACCCGACGCGCTTTGCGATGCGTGCCGACGCGAATGCCGATACGGCAGAGCACGTCCCGGTCCAAAACAACAGCGCTCCGGCAGCAGCGAGTGAGAGATCGAACCGACGAAAGAGCCACAGCGCGAGCATCGACTGCACGACGAACCCTCCGCCAAACGCATCGAGACTGAACACCGCAGCCAATCGGTAGACGATTCGCCGCGAAGGACCGAGCGCTGACGGCGCCTGACCCGGTGGCGGCTCGATCGACGGCGAGAGGGACGAATACAACGCGAATGCGACGGCGCCAGCCACCGCGTACATCGCGAACACGCCGCGCAGCGCGGCTGCAAGGTGGATGCTCGTATGCGTAGCCAGCCATTCGGGCACACCGGCAGCGAGCGATCCCACCGCACCGCACATACTGCCGATGAAGGCATACATTGCAAACAACGACGTCCGGTTCGTATCGGCAGTAGTTGACGGTAGCAGCGACTGCTCCATCGGTAAGAACACGCTCACATCGCCGCTGCTCGGGTTGACGGTACCGATCACGCCGATGATGAACAGCACGACGAACGACGTCGACGTCGTATAGATCACCCCGGTTACGGCCATCAGACAGGCCCCGACGAGCAGGATCGTCCGCCGCCGAAAGGCATGCCCGCGGAGGCCGACAAACAGCGTCAGCGCGGCCGATCCAAGCAGCATCCCGGCGACGACGAGACCGATCCGGCGACCGCTGTAATGAACCAAGGTGAGGTACGCCACCAGGGCGATCGACACTGCACCGTCGACAAAGCCGCGCACACCTCGCGTGGCAATGAGGATTCGCCCGTCACGTGAAACGCTCAGGCCGATGATCCTTGTGCAGCGCGCTTGGCCGACATCCTGCGTGCCGCCGGCACAGCAGCCATGAGAGCAGCAGCCTTGTTGTGACACTCCTGGTCTTCGTCGTCGGGGACCGAGTCGGCGACGATGCCGGCACCGGCTTGAAACGACGCCCCGTGGGCACCGACGAACATCGTGCGGATCGCGATGGCGGTATCGAGGTTGCCGCTGAAGTCGATGTACCCGACTACTCCCGCGTACGGACCACGCTTGACGGGTTCGAGTGCGTCGATGATCTCCATAGCCCGCACTTTGGGCGCCCCGCTGACCGTGCCAGCGGGCAAGGTGGCACGGAGTACGTCGATCGGCGAACGGCCCCCGGTGAGCCGCCCACTGACCTGTGAGGTGAGGTGCATCACATGGCTGTAACGCTCGAGCGTCATCAACTCATCGACATGAACCGACCCGTACGCGGCGACCCGGCCGACGTCGTTACGGGCGAGATCGACCAGCATGATGTGCTCGGCCACCTCTTTCGGGTTCTCCTTCAATTCGCCGGCCATCTTCCGGTCGTCTTCGTCATTTCGACCGCGACGCCGTGTGCCCGCGATCGGCCGACTGATGACTGTCTCGCCGAGCACTTGCACCATCGGCTCTGGCGAACTTCCGACGATGGTGATATCGGGGTGGCGTAAGAAGTACATGTACGGGCTCGGGTTCACCTGCCGAAGCACACGGTAGAAGTCGAACGGGTCGGCTTGGAGATCGATGTCGTACCGCTGAGACAGCACCACCTGGAAGATGTCGCCAGCAAGGATGTGCTCCTTGGCTACCTCGACGGCCCGCTGATACATGCCTGCGCCCATTGAACTGCGCACCGCGGGGATGGTCTCGCCGGGCTCCGGCGGAGCAACCGGCACGTAGCCGAGCGGACGGGACAGATCGGCTACGGCCTGCTCGACGCGTCGGCACGCCTGGTCGTACGCGTCATCGAGTGCCACCCTCTCGAGGCCGAGCACCGGCACGCTCTCGATGAGGTAGACCCGCTGGCGCCAGTGATCGAACGCTGCCAGCGAACCAATGACACTCATCACCGCATCGGGGAATCGGCGGTCGTCGTGGGGCACATCAGGCAGTCGCTCGATCTCGCGGACCACGTCGTAACCGAGGAACCCCATCACGCCACCCTGCAACGGCGGAAGGTCGGCGATGATCGGTGCCCGGTACTCGCGCAGCAGGGCGTCGAGCGCGGCGAGCATGCCCCGATCGGTCGGTACCGAGGCCGGCAGCTCGCCATCGATGCGAAGCACGCCATCGCGCAGTTCGAGGGTGGCCACAGGGTTACGGCCGACAAAGCTGAACCTGCTCCACCGCTCGCCGTGCTCGACCGACTCGAGCAGGAACCCGGTACCGTCGCCAACCAGTTTCGCGTAGGCCGCAACAGGTGTCTCGAGATCGGCCAGCAACTCGGTCCACACCGGCACGACCGTATGGTCGACAGCGAGCCCGCGGAACTCGTCGCGCGACGGCCGCATTCTCAGATCGTTGACATGACTACTCATGTGGGTTGGCTCGTGTCACTCATCGGAACCGAACTTGCGGAAAAAGCACGAATACGCACCTGTGTGGCACGCCCCCTTGCCATCCTGAACAACTTTGAACAGCAAGACGTCGCTGTCGCAGTCGTAATACGCCTCGCGCACGTATTGCCCGTCGCCACTGGTGTCGCCCTTGCGCCACACTTCTTGACGGCTGCGGCTGAAGTACACCATCCGGCCCTCGTCGAACGTGAGCTGCAATGTCTCGGCATTCATCCATGCCACCATCAGTACTTCGCCCGTGTGAACATCCTGGGCGATGACCGGCACCAAGCCCTGTGCGTCGAACTTCACCCCTGCCAGTTGCTCGGGGGTTGCTGTGATCGTCACACCTGATGGCATGGCCACAATGCTAGGAGCGGGGGCCGGTATTGGACGGATCGGTGCGGGCGTGCGAACAATGCAGGTGGGATGCGTTTGGTAGGTTCGGCCCCCTTGGGGGGGCTTGACCTACCAAACGCTGCAGGAGTGGGGAGCTCCTGTTGGGAAGGCGTCATGTTGGCTTGACACGGTGTCAGGGTGAGTTGACGAAGTTGGTGAACGTCCACACCGCAGTCCGGGCGCGGCAGCGAGGACACTGACGGGGCCTGAAGATGCCCCTCGAGCGGGTCAGTGAGTACCTACAGTGACCAAATGCCGCCGAAGAAACCTATCGCCACCTCAGGCGCTCAACCGGATGCTGTGTGCCCGAAACGGTGCCGACGTTACAGATAGAGGCCGGTGTTGGTTTCGATGCGCGTCGCGGCAACAGCATGCAGATCACGCTCGCGCAACATGACGAAGTCTTTGCCGCCGACCTCGACCTCGTAGCGATCGTCGGGGCTGAACAGCACCTGGTCGCCAACCTCCGCGCTGCGCACGTTCTGGCCGAGAGCGACGACCTCGGCCCACACCAAACGCTTCGCGATCTGTGCCGTCGCAGGGATGACAATGCCACCCGACGAGCGCCGCTCGCCATCTTTGTCGGGGATCTTCACGAGCAGCCGATCGTTGAGCATCTTGATCGGGAGCTTCTCGTCGACTGCCACCAGGGCAGGGTACCGGCGACCCGGGCGAGTCAACGAGCGTGTGGCGAACGAGCAGAGTTCAGGGCCGGGCGACCCACTGGCCGAGGAGCATGTGGTGATGGCGAAGCTTGGTCTCTTGGTAGTTGGCGAACGTCACCGTGTCGATCGCACCCGTCTCGAGGCCGGCCTGCACCTTCGGTAGGTTGAACACATCCTGGTTGAACACGCGGGCCAACATGCCGAGTTCGTTGGCCTCGGTCCAGTCGTCGTCGGGCCCGAGCCAATGGATCGGTGCAGCAGGCGGCCGAGGCCCGGACTCGTCATAGGGCGACAAGAACATGCACTCCATGATCGCCATATCGTGCCGATTGCCATACGGGCGGAACCGGTACACGATGCGGTTGAACGCGCCCCAGGGATGGAAGTTCGGAAACACCGTGTAGTAGATGCTGTCGCACATCTCGGCGTCGCTCAGTTCGGCGGCATGCTCGGCGCCGACCACATCGACGAGCGTGTGCCGGCGCAGTTCGCCTGCGGTCTCACGGGCCGTGTGACCGTCGGGCACTTCCAGCAGCCGTGGCTCGTCGAGGCTGCGGTCGAACATTGCATCGAGCATGTCTTGCTCGGTGGGCGTCCAGTGCAGGTGCGGGCTCGGCGTGCCGTTCGGAGTGATCGCCCTGCAGATGTTGCCGAATACGTCATACTGGCTGTTCGAGTCGCCGATGCCGGCAAGCAACTGCGGGTGCGTAGCCACCACGTGGAACGCCTCCATGAATGCCTCTTGAGCCAGTTTCCAGTTGCATCGCAGCACCTTGGCTACGTGGGCCTGCTTGAAACGTCGCTCCAACGGCCAACGCTCGAAGTGTTCACCGAGCTCGCCGAGGTGTTCGGCAAGCGGCGGCGCGTCGAGATCCATGTTGATGAACACGAACCCACCCCAGGTATCGACCCGAACCTCGGGCAGAGTCCAGTCGTCGTTCACCTGTGGGAAGTCCCACTTGCACGGCACGTGCTTGAGGCTGCCGTCAAGGTTCCAGGCAAACCCGTGGAACGCGCAGCGCAGTTCAGTGTCACGACCGGGCTTCTCTTTCAGCAGTCGTCCACGGTGCAGGCAGATGTTGTGGAACGCGCGGATGGTGTCAGGCGCGCTACGCGTGAGAAGGATCGAGATGTTGGCAATGTCGTAGGTGATGTGATCGCCTACCTCGGCGATGTCCTCCTCGCGGCACGCCATCTGCCACACCCGTTTCCACAACTTCTCGACTTCGAGGCGGTGGAACTCGGGCGATGTGTATCGCTCGACCGGTACGAACGTAGGCCCCGGAGCGAGTGGGGACTGTCGACGCAGCACGACCGGTACCGGATGGGTATCCGCATCGAGGAGATCCTGATAGCTCAGGCCCCTGGACCGTGTCGGAGCATCGTCGAGCGCGGTCATTGTGTTGCTCCTGTGAGATGTGAGGTTCCCGCTTCAGCGGCACTGCGTTGACGGGCGATCGTGGGGAGGTCTTTCGGGTTCGTACCCATCCCAGCCGGCATTTGCGGTCCGGCCAGCCAGCCGCACAGGTGCGGATCGGCATGGTACAGATCGCCGGAAACGTGATCACCTCCGGGCGTAAACAGACCAACGTGGCCATCGAGACTCACCTCGACCAGTCCATCGTCTCTGACGTCGTAGATCGCTCCACTCAACGGATGTTTGCGTTGTCGCATGTCGTCTCCCCTTTCACGAGTGCCACGGGAGACGATACGAAATTGATCAGGCGATTAGATAGGGACTTAGGTCCCGACCGTGCCGCAGAAGTCAACTCAACGTCGGCGACTGACAGCCCGCCCGCCGGACCTACCCGTTGTTGCGCTGCCAAGTCGCGTCGAGTTATCGCCGCTGGCGACATGAAAGTCGACGCGATCCTCGTTGCGACAGCCTGAACAGCGAGACCAACCGTAAGAGGGCGGGTCAGGCAACCGCAGCATCGATGCGATCAAGGACCTCGGGTGTGAGCAACGGCAGCACCTTGATTGCTTCGAAGTTCTCGAGCACCTGGCTCGGCCTGCTGGCCCCCGTGATAACCGTGGAAACCCGTGGGTTCGAGGCGCACCACGCAATCGAGAGCTGCGCGAGCGAGCACCCGAGTTCGGTGGCGACCTCGCGGAGCCGCTCGACCTTGGCCTGTGCGGCGGTATCGGTGAGCTGGTCGGCCAACCATCCATACCCCTTGAGCGCGCCGCGTGAATCCTCTGGAATGCCATTCGAGTACTTGCCCGTGAGTAGCCCGCTGGCGAGGGGACTCCAAATGGTGGTGCCGAGGCCGATGTCGTCGTACAAGCGGGCGTACTCTTTTTCCACGCGACGACGATTGAGGAGGTTGTACTGCGGTTGCTCGACCACCGGCTTGTGCAGGTGGTGACGATCGGCAATGTCCCATGCGGCGCGAATCTCGTCGGCAGACCATTCGCTGGTACCCCAGTACAGCGCCTTGCCTGCGGTGATGATGTCGCTCATCGCGCGGACCGTCTCTTCGACCGGGGTGTTCGGATCGGCCCGGTGGCAGTACACGATGTCGATGAAGTCGACCCGCAAGCGTTGCAGCGACGCATCGATGGCCTGCATCAGGTACTTGCGGTTGAGCGTGTTCTGCATGTTCGGCAGTGCGCCGTGAATACCCCAGAAGAACTTGGTGCTGAGCACGAACGTATGGCGCGGCCAGGCGAGTTGCTCTATGACACGGCCCATGATGGCTTCGCTCTCGCCGCCCGCGTACACCTCCGCGTTGTCGAAGAAGTTGCTGCCGGCGTCGTAAGCGGCCTGCATGCATTCGAGTGCAAGGTCGTCTTTGAGTTGGTTGTCGAACGTGACCCACGAGCCGAACGACAGGACCGAGACCTGCAGTCCGCTGTGTCCGAGCCGACGGTAGGTCATGGAGTGCTGTGTCATGGCTGGCACGCTAACGCCGACCTGACCACAACGAGAGACCGAATCCCATCGGGCCCGATGCCGCAGCACCCGCCCAGCAGCCTGACGCCGAGCGCAACCCACTCCGGCGCATACTCTGCCGGGCCATCATCGCCGACGCCGTCGACACCGAGCCAGCACCGATGCTCACTGTCCCACGCACGACCCCGGTTGGGGTAGACAACGAGTGGGCGATCGGTAACCCCGCCGGCAAGCCGCAGCAGCGACGACACGTGGACCGGCGCAGTGCAGTTGACCCCGACCGCCACGAGTTGATCGCCGATCCGGTCGGCCACCGCAGCGACCGCTGCACCGAACGGCTCGCCTGCACAGGTGCTGGATGAGTCACGACACGAAAAAGTCAACCAGGCGGGAATTGTGGTTGCCGCGGCCAACTCTTCCATGACGATCAAGGCTTCAGCTGTACTCGGAATCGTCTCGATCGCGAACATGTCTGGCGACGTTGCCGCCAGTACCTGGATTCGCTCGCGATGAAAGCGGCGGAGGTCGAGCCACGACGCCTGGTATCTACCGTGGTATTCGCTGCCGTCGCCCAACGTGGCACCGAACGGTCCGATAGATGCAGCGACGAACGGGGCACCCGCGCGGCGCGCCAGTTCGGTGGTCGAGGCAAGCGCCGCGGCAGCGCGTGTAGCACTGAAACCGGCCCGGATGAACCCCTCGACGCTCGCCTGGTAGCTGGAAGTGATCACGATGTCGGCACCCGCTTCTACGAAGCTGCGGTGAGCGGCCACGATCACCTCTGGCTGCTCTGCCACCAACGCCGCTGTCCAGAGCAGCCCGCTCGGGGTGTGGCCGAGCAGCTCGAGCGCCGTCGAGAGGCCGCCATCAACGACCGCAAATGGCTGGGTCAGCCACGGGGGCCGAAATGGTTGAGACGCGCCGTCAAGGGTCATCGGAACGGGCGGACCATGACACCTGCGGCGGCGAGCATCGCCTTGGCCTGCCCGATGGTGTGTTCACCGAAATGGAAGATGCTGGCCGCCAGAACGCCGGTGGCATGACCATCACTGATGCCATCGACGAGGTGCTGCAATGTGCCAACACCGCCGCTTGCGATGACAGGAACTCCAACGGCGTCGGCGATGACGCGAGTGAGGCCGAGATCGAAACCCTGTTTCGTGCCGTCGCGATCCATCGAGGTGAGCAGGATCTCGCCTGCCCCCAATGATGTGGCCTGCTCGGCCCAACGCACCGCATCGATGCCCGTCGGTGTGCGCCCTCCGTGCAGGTACACCTCGTAGCCGCCTGCAGGGCGACGTTTGGCGTCGATCGCACACACCACACACTGGGTGCCGAACTCGGCCGCAATCTCGGCGATCAATTCGGGTCGTTGCACCGCGGCGGTGTTAACGCTGACCTTGTCGGCGCCGGCGCGAAGCATCGAGCGGGCATCGCTGACCGCACGGATTCCCCCGCCGACGGTGAACGGGATAAACACCTGCTCAGCGGTTCGGTAGACCACATCGATCATCGTGTCGCGACCATCGGACGAGGCGGTGATGTCGAGAAAGACGAGTTCGTCGGCGCCTTCGGCATCGTACTTCGCAGCCAGTTCGACCGGATCGCCGGCGTCGCGCAGACCGACGAAGTTGATGCCCTTCACCACCCGACCGGCGGTGACGTCGAGACACGGGATCACACGGGCCACCCTCATCGCAGTAGCTCTACGGCTTGTGCCACCGTGAAGCGGCCTTCGTACAGCGCTTTACCGGTGATGATCCCGGCGATTCCGGACAACCGCGCCAGCGCTTCCACATCGGCCAGCGACGACACGCCACCGCTCGCGATGACTGGAATGTTCGTGGCTGCGGCGGCCGCTGCCAACCCCACGAGATCGGGCCCGCCGAGCATGCCGTCACGCCCGATGTCGGTGATCACGAACGCATCGGCCGCGGGGAACCACTGCAACGCAGTGTCCAAGCGTACGCCGCTGCTCTGTGTCCACCCGTGGACGCTCAACTCGCCCTCACGATGATCGAGCCCGACAGCGACTGCGATCCGCTCAGCAACCTCGTCGACGAGCGATGGCTCGCGCACGGCCGCAGACCCCATCACCACCCTGGCAACACCGGCCTGCAACAGCACATCGGCATCATCCACCGTACGGACACCGCCCCCGGTTTGCACCTGCGCCACGCCCGCCACGGCACGGGCGATGGCGGCAACGACGGCCCGGTTCTCGGGCGATCCGCTGCGCGCCGCATCGAGGTCGACGACATGGATCCACTTCGCGCCGGCTTCGACGAACGACAGCGCTACGGCCACCGGGTCGTCGCCGTAGGTGGTCTGCTGGTCGTAGTCGCCTTGCAGAAGGCGCACCACCTTTCCGCCGCGGATGTCGATCGCCGGGTAGAGCTCACTCATGCGAAAACCCCGTCCGCGCCTGACGCAGACGCAACCCGGACGAAGTTGGCGAGCATGGCCAGACCATCGGTGCCGGACTTCTCCGGATGGAACTGCGTGGCGAACACGTTGCTGTACCTGAACGCAGCGTTGACCACTCCGCCGTAACTGCATGTGGCCGCGACCAGACCCGGACCGGCTGGGACGCCGTGGAGCGAATGCACAAAGTACATCCAGGTCTCGTCGCTGAGCCCGGCGAACATCGGGTCGGCCGCGTGGGCAGGGTCGATGATCAGCCTGTTCCATTGCATCTGCGGTCTCGGAAGTTCGGCAGAGATCCACCGGATCATCCCCGGCAGCACGCCGAGACCCACCGTGTCGGGGTTCTCCTCGCTGCCATCGAACAACATCTGCATACCGACACAGATCCCGAGGAACGGACGCCCGGACTCGACCGCACGGTGTACCGGACCCTCGAGCCCGGCCGTACGTAACGCGTCCATACATGCTCCGAACGCTCCGACGCCGGGCAAGACCACAGCCGCCGCCTGTTCGATCAGGTCAGGTTCGGCAGTGAGGCGCGCATCGGCTCCACAGTGTTGCAGCGCCTTCTGTGCGGAACGAAGGTTGCCGATGCCGTAGTCGAGCACTGCGATCAGCGGTGCGACGGGCCCACCTGTCGAGGTCACAACACGCCCTTGGTGGACGGGAGTTGCTCGGATTCGATTCGCACTGCGTCGCGCAGGCAGCGGCCGAGCCCTTTGAATGTTGCTTCGATGATGTGATGCACGTTTCGGCCGCGCTGGGATGTGACGTGCAGCGTGATCGCGGCGGCGGTGGCAAACGACGCAATGGCATGCTCGGCCAGTTGTGGGTCGAATGGCGGACTACCGAGCGGCAGGCACTCGGGCAAATCGACCTGCCAGACGACAAAGGGTCGGCCGGACAGATCGAGTGCCACTTCGACCAATGCCTCGTCGAGGGGGAATCGCCCGCTGGCGAAGCGGCGGATACCGACCTTGTCGCCGAGCGCTTCACGGAATGCCTCGCCAAGCGTGATCGCCACGTCTTCCACCGTGTGATGGGTATCGATGTGCAGATCACCCTTGGCCGCGATGCGCAGGTCGAACCCGCCATGTTTGCCGATCTGCTCGAGCATGTGGTCGTAGAACGGGATGCCCGTGGACGCACTTGCCTGGCCGGTACCGTCCAGATCGATCGACAACTCGATCGAGGTCTCCTTGGTCACGCGACTACGAGTAGCGACCCGGCTCATGAGAACACCTCCTGCAGTGCGGCGATGAACTGGTCGTTCTCATCGCTGGTTCCAACGGTGACCCGCAGGCAATCGGTGAGACGCGGCCAACCCGAACAGTCCCTGATCAGCACGCTGCGATCGAGCAGCCCCTGCCACACCTGTCGACCCGTAAGGCCCGTAGACGTCAGCGGTCGAAACAGCACGAAGTTGGCTCCACTCGGGAAGTGCTCGACCGGCAGCGCATCGAACGCCGCTGCGATCCGGTGACGCTCGGCCACGATGCCATCAACTCTCGACTCCATGTCATCGACGAACCGCAACGCAAGGCGACCGGCAATCTGCTTGACCGCATCGAGATGGTAAGGCAGTACGACCTTGTCGAGTTCGGTCACCAGCCAGGTCGGACCGACGAGGTACCCCAACCGCGCCCCGGCCATCGACCAGGTCTTCGAAAACGTACGCGTGATCGCCAGCGGCACATCGTCGCTGAGCAGTGTCTGCGCCGACCATCCGGCGAACTGTCCGTATGCCTCGTCGACGACCAACAGTCCGGGCACCTCCGACACCTCCGACAACAGCGCGTGAACGTTCTCGGCGGGCTCGACCAGCCCGGTCGGGTTGTTAGGGGAACACAGGAACGTGACCCTCGGCCGGCGTTGGGCAACAGCGGCCAAAGCGGCAGCCAGGTCGAGTGTGAAATCATCTGCCCGATCTGTCTCGACCACGCTGGCGCCGGTGAGGCGGGCGATGTGACCGTGCAGTTGGTACGTCGGCTCGAACGTGGCAACCGTACGACCGGGACCGGCATAGGTGAGCAGCAGCGTCTGGAGCACCTCGTTCGACCCGTTGGCGACGAACACCTGGGCGCCGGAGACACCGTGCAGCGCACCGATCTGGTCTCGTAATGCGGTTGCCGCTCTGTCGGGATATCGCCGCCATTGGACCGTGGACAACTCGGCCGCCACGGCATCACACCAAGCCGCGGGCGGCTCCACCGGGGATTCGTTGGTGTTGAGTCGCACGCGCACATCGACCTGTGGCGAGTGGTAGCCCTCAAGGGCGCGGAGATCGTCTCGGACCGGTACGGGCATCACGACTGGCCACGATACCGACCTGTTCGACGCCTGTTCGACGCCCACGAGGATCGTTTCTCGCCGCTCGCGCCCCTCGACCGGGCAGACTGGGGCCGATGAGTCTCCATTCCTCGGCCGAACTGGTCGTCACCGCCGAACACGTCGACCGCTACCGGCAACGCGTCGCAGCGATGGCCACTCCACTCTTGGGAGGTGCTCACGATGATGTTGTCGCCGTGATCTACGAGGCCGAACGCGCCCTGAGAACCGCACAACGGTTGCTCGAGCGGGCCGCAAAGCTCCTCGAACTCTAGTCGACTCGAACTCTAGACGACTCGAACACTAGATGACTCGAACGCTGAGACGACACGACCACGGAGGGTGAAAACAGGAAACGGCCCCGCAAGGGGGCCGGTTCCGAGCAAAGCCCAGTGGCGGGACCGGACTTCGCTGACAAACCAGGTGGCGGGAACCTGGTTGTTGCCGCCACCATACAGGAATCCCGCCGCTTTGCAATCCTGCATCCTGCGCCCAGGGCCAAAACATCACGCTCCGTGGGCGTCCTGTGACACTCCTCTTGCATCATTGCCTGGTCCGTGAGGTTCCGGCAGCCCAGCCACCACCCAACCTCACCGACACGTCAGTCTGTGGGGCTCAGATTGGCCGGGTAGGAGTGGGCGATGTTCGCCGGTGACTGGGCAGGATCGACGACGGGCAGAGATGCTCAAGAACACAGCGGTCACACGCGGGCTTCTTGGCGTCGCACACTCGGCGACCGTGCAGGATCAGGCGCAGACTGAACGGACCCCACGACGCGGCCGGCAGGTGTGAGTTCAGTTCGAGTTCGATCTTCACCGGGTCGTCCTCGGTGGTGAGCCCGAGGCGACGGCTGAGTCGGCCCACGTGGGTATCGACCGGCAGCCCGGGAAGACCGAACGCGACGCTACATACCACGTTGCCGGTCTTGCGGCCTACACCGGCCAGGGTGACCAGGTCGTCGAGACCCGTCGGCACGTTGCCGCCGAATCGCTCAACCAGCCCGACAGCCATCGCGATGAGGTTCTTGGTCTTCGCTTGGAAGAACCCGGTCGAGCGGACGATCTGCTCGACCTCGGACGGGTTGGCCGACGCCAACGAACGGGCATCGGGATATTTCGCGAACAGCGCCGGGGTGACCATGTTGACCCTCGCGTCGGTGCATTGCGCCGACAGGATCGTGGCGGCGAGCAGCTCGAACGGATTGCGGTGGTCGAGTTCGCACAGCGCCTCGGGGTACTCAGCCTCCAAAAGATCGCTCACGGCTTTGGTACGCCCCTTCGGGGTTCGAGGTGTGCCCATGGGACGCCAGGATACGCTCGCACAAGTGCAGCGCCTCGATGTCTACCCCCAACTCGACGCTGCGCCACTCGACGACGTTCGCGAGTTGGTCGAACGTGTCCAACACCGCACCGGACGTCGCCCGCTGTCCGACCAACTCTGGCTCGACCTCGTTCAAGGCGACAGCGCGAGCACCTCAGCTGTCGTCACCAGAGATGGAATGCGGATCACCGGGTACTGCCAGATCTCTGCCGGCAACAACGGATGGATCTTCGAGGTGGTCACCGATCAGGAGTCATCCCCCACCGAACTGTTGGTCGGCGCGGCGTGTTCGCTCGTTGCGGCCCATGGCGGCGGAGACGTGAGCTGGTGGGTTGTCGACCCAACAGCACGCACACACTCCGTGGCCGAGCGCCATGGGTTGCACGCGGCGCGCACGTTGCACCAGATGCGGGTTCCATTGCCGCTGGTCGACACACCTGTCGATCCGCTTGTCGATCTGCGGCCGTTTCGTGTGGGACACGACGAAGCGGAATGGCTCCTCGTGAATAATGCTGCGTTCTACACCCACCCGGAGCAAGGCGCGTGGACCCTGGAGGCGGTTCGCCAGCGCGAGCAGCAGGACTGGTTCGATCCGAAAGGGTTTTTACTCCACTATCGGGACCATCGACTTGCCGGGTTCTGCTGGACCAAGGTAGACCGCGACGCAGATCCGCCCTTGGGTGAGATCTACGTCGTCGCTGTTCATCCGGAGTTCCACGGTCTCGGCCTGGGCAAGGCCCTGACAGTGGCTGGGCTGGCGTACTTGGCGTCGCAAGGAGTCGACACCGGCATGCTGTATGTCGACGAGCACAACACTGCGGCGTTCAACCTGTACCAACGGCTCGGGTTCACGGTGCACCGCACCGACTGCGCGTACGTCGGCTCGATCCTTGCTGAAGCGGTCAACACCGGTGAAACAGCCGCTGCAGGACTGCCTCGCTGGAACGTGACCGATGTGCATGAATCGCTGACGTCGCGGAGCCTGCTTGCGGCGGTCGAGCGCAGCGATGCCGATGTCACCCGACTCATCTCGCTGTTCGACGAGCACGGGATTCGCCAGATCGAGGCCCGACCGGTCACTGCCGACGACCTCGTCGCCGTCGACGCGGTAGTTGGTGCGTACAACGACGCAGCCTTGGCGCTCGGACACCTGCGTAGCTACGTCTTCGCTTCGGTCGGCACCGACACGCGTAACGAGCACGCGCAGGCACTCGCTTCACAGGTCAACGACATCGGCGCACGCGTCGGACCATTGCTGGCACGACTCGCCGACTGGGTCAACGCTCTCGACCCGCTCGAACTCGCCAGAGGCAGCCAACTGGCAACCGACCACCTCGGCCCTCTGCAACACCTCGCCAAGCGCTCTGAATTCCAGATGGCCGAAGAAGAAGAAACGCTGTATGCACAGTTGGCAACGACCGGTTCATCAGCCTGGCACCGCCTGCACCGCGACATCACCTCGCAACTGTCTACCGAGGTCGAGTTACCCGGCGGCACCGTGCGCCTGGCGATGCCGGCGGTACGGGGTCTGGCGACGCACCCCGATCCGCACGTGAGACTCGCCGCACTTGCCGCCGAGCGACGAGCATGGCCGCAGGTTGGCACCGCATCCGCCGCGGCATTGAATTCGATCAAAGGTGAAGCCAACGCCGTCAACGACCGCCGCGGGTGGGCATCGCCCCTCGACGCATCGCTCTACGCCAACAACGTCTCACGCCCAACATTCGATGCGATGCAGGCCTCGATCGATGCCTGTCTGCCACGGCTACGCGGCTGGATGCGCACAAAAGCATCGTTGCACGGCCACGACGGACCCTTGCCGTGGAGCGATCTTTTCGCCCCAGTTCGCGCATCCGGCGACCGTGTGGAGTGGCAGCATGGCGTCGACGTCGTTCGGAATGCCTTCGCGTCATACAGCACTCCCCTCGCCCGCCTGGTCGACCGCGCACTCGACGAGCGCTGGATCGACGCTGCGCCGCGCGATGGCAAAGTCGGTGGCGCGTCGTGCACCCCGTTCGTCGACGACCGCTCGTTGGTATTACTCAACTGGGATCGCTCGCTCAGCGGCGTGCAGACGATCGCTCACGAACTCGGCCACGCGTATCACAACACCCGACTCGCCCATCGTACCCCGTTGCAACGTCGTCTACCGATGGCGCTGGCCGAAACGGCGAGCATCTTCTGCGAGACCCTTGTCGTCGAAGCCGGTCTCGCGCACGCTCAGGGTGGTGAACTCCTTGCGCTGCTCGATGTCGGTCTCCAGGGCTCGTTGCAGGTCGTGGTCGACATTCGATCGAGGCTGTTGTTCGAGTCGGAAGTCTTCGCTCGGCGACAGCGCCGCACCCTCGGGGTGGCCGAACTCGATGCGCTGATGGTGCAGGCCCAACACGATGCGTATGGTGATGGACTCGACCACTCCACTGCGTTGGCGTCGATGTGGATCGTGAAGGGGCATTACTACAGCTCGCACTTCTACAACTGGCCGTACACGTTCGGGTTGCTGTTCGGACTCGGGCTGTTCGCCAGGTACCGCGACGACGCTGAACGGTTCCTTTCCGGCTACGACGACCTGCTTTCCCGGGCCGGGATGAACACCGCTGAAGAGTTGGGCGCGCTGTTCGGCCTGGACATCACCAGCGAGGCGTTCTGGACGGCCAGCCTGGACGTGATCGGCGACCGCATCAGCCGGTACGAGGTACTGGCGCGAAGCGATCATTCATCGGCAGGTGAAGGGTGACCTCTCTCTACGACGTCACCCGCGACGAATTGGCCGAGCTACTCGTCGGAGAGCCTAAGTATCGGCTCGACCAAGTGTGGCAAGGCCTGTATCAGCGACTCGAATTGCCACATGAGATGAGTTCGATCCCGAAAGCGCTTCGCACACGGATCGATCACGAGTTGCCGCTCGCGCTCAAACAAGAACTGCGCCGAGTGAGCGACGGCGGCGACACGGTGAAGTACCTGTGGCGGCTCCACGACGACAACCCGATCGAGACCGTGCTCATGCTCTACTCCGACCGCGTCACGGTCTGCGTGAGCAGCCAAGCCGGCTGCGCCATGGCCTGCGGTTTCTGCGCCACTGGGCAGGCAGGGTTCAACCGCCAGCTCACCGTCGGCGAAATCGTCGAGCAGGTGGTGCGGGCGTCACGCGAAGCAACCGCAATCGGCCGACGACTGGCCAATGTCGTGTTCATGGGCATGGGCGAACCGCTGGCCAACGAGGGCGCCGTCTGGACTGCGGTCGAACGAATGCATGGTGACCTTGGGCTGTCTGCACGCCACCTCACCATCTCCACCATCGGCATCGTGCCGGGAATCCGCCAACTCACCACCCGACCGCTGCCGGTGAATCTGGCCGTCTCGTTGCACGCGGCCAACGATGAACTACGCAACACGCTGGTACCGATCAACAAGCGGTACCCGCTCGCGTCGTTGATGTCGGCATGCGCGGAGTACCTCGACATCAAGGGGCGGCGGATCAGTTTCGAGTGGGCGCTGATCCATGGCGTGAACGACCGTGACAGCGATGCCGATGAGCTCGCAGCCTTGTGCCGTCGGTTCAGCCTGGCCGCACACGTCAATCTGATCCCGCTCAATCCAACACCCGGCTGGCCGACCATCGGCAGCAGCGCGACTCGGGTCCGTCAGTTCCGCGACCTGCTCGAGATTCGCGGGGTCAACGCAACGGTACGACGCAACCGTGGCAGCGACATCGACGCCGCGTGTGGCCAGCTTGCCGCGGGTCAGCCCGTGGCCGTACTCCGCAAGTCGCAGGTCACGACTCGAGATACTTCGGGTTCGACACACTGAGCTTGTCACGAACGCTGTCCCAGACCAGTTCGCGCACACGCTCCGAACGGTCGTCAAAGGCGCCCGACCTGATCGCTGCCGCGAGATCAGCCTCGTCGGATACTCCCAGTTCGCCCAGTCGGGCCTGATGTGCTGCGGCGAGTGCCGTGCCGCCGCGGAGTTCACGCTCGACCATGGCCAGCACGTTCATCGCTACTCGGGCATGGAACTGCAACCGACCGGTCGTTGCCGAGATCACATCGCGTTCAATCCATTCGCGAACGGACTCGATCAACTGCTCGGCGGTGGGTACGTCGTGGGGAATCACCAGCGTCCCTCCAACGCCAGAAACAGGTCGTGCTCGTTCTC
>JANYDH010000172.1 GCA_025359865.1 Actinomycetes bacterium
ATGTCGTTGAGCGACATCTCACGACCAAAGCACCCGGGGAGTGAAGACGCGGTCATGCGGTGTTGGTGGTGTGGCGATGATCCGCTGTATGTCCACTACCACGACTCCGAGTGGGGTCGCACGGTCACCAGCGATACGCGCTTGTTCGAGAAGCTGTGCCTAGAGGGATTTCAATCCGGGCTGTCGTGGCTGACGATCTTGCGCAAGCGTGACAATTTCCGTGCTGCGTTCGCCGGGTTCGACATCGAAACTGTCGCCAGCTTCGGCGAAGCCGACATCGAGCGATTGCTGGGCGACGCGGGCATCGTGCGCCATCGCGGCAAGATCGAATCGACCATCAACAACGCTCAGCGGGCGATCGAGTTGCTCGATGACATGGGCAGCCTGAACGACCACGTCCGCACGTTCACGCCAGATGTTGCGCATCGTCCCCAGGACTCGCAGTGGCCGATCCCGTCCACCACTCCGGCATCGATCGCGTTGTCGAAGGATCTGAAGCGGCGCGGGTGGAAGTTCGTCGGTCCGACGACGATGTACGCGTTCATGCAAGCGATGGGGTTGGTGAACGATCATGTTGAGGGGTGCTTCGCCCGTCCTGAATGCGACGGCGTGTGACCAGACTGACCAGACTGACCAGACTGACCGAGCGTGCCGGTCGGCTCAGTCGATGCCGAGTTGGTCGAGGGCTTCGGCCTTCAGCTTCTTGTAGTCCAGCTTGCCATTGGCCGCCCGACCGATGGTGTCGACCGTCAGCACTCGTTTGGGAGACTTGAACGCGGCGAGCGTGGTGCGCACATAGGCGATCAGTTCGCGTTCGTCGATCGTGGCACCCTCGTGCGGTTCGACCAATGCGGTGATTGCCTCGCCGAAGCGCTCGTCGGGCACGCCGACCACGGCCGCGTCGGCGATGGACGGATGCAACTTCAGTGCCTCCTCGACCTCCTCGGGGAACACCTTTTCGCCGCCGGTGTTGATGCACTGGCTGCCGCGTCCGTACAGCTTCAACGTCCCATCAGCTTCCACCTCGGCGAAGTCGCCCGGAATGCTCCACCGCACCCCCTCGAAGGTGATGAAGGTGGACGCGCTCTTGGCTTCGTCCTTGTAGTACCCGACAGGGGTGCGGCCGCGTAGCGCCACGCGGCCGCGTTCGCCGCTGCCGGCGATCACTTCTGTGCCGTCGTCGCTGAGCACCTTGGTGTTGGGGCCAAGGGAGAACTTGGCGGTCGACGATGTTGCAGTTCGGGATGCTGCCGACTCGGCAGTCGTGGTGTTCGAGGCCATTCCGATTGCCTCGCTGGAACCCAGACTGTCGATCATGATCAGGCGCTGGTTGTGCGCGAGTAGCCCCGCCTTTGTTTCAGCGGCCCACATCACCCCGCTCGACACGATCACCCGCAGCGATGAGATGTCCCACCGATCGGGCTCGGCATCGAGTGCCCGCAGGATCGGCTTGGCAAACGCATCGCCGACGATCGAGATGCTGTTCACCCGATGCTGCTGGATGGTGTCGAGCAGTTCGACCGGGTCGAAGTGACGGCCGACGACGGTGACTACCGAGCCTGCGAGAGCCAGGTTCCACATCGCGTTGAACGCTCCAGTCCCATGCATGAGTGGTGCCGCCGGCAGATTTCGAGGTCCGGGCTTGGCCATCCGTTCGTCGAACTGTTCCCAGCCGGGAGTGGTCGGCAACGGGCGTTTCGATGCCGCGTCGAGACTGCCGATCATGTCGTCCTGACGCCACATCACGCCCTTCGGCATTCCGGTAGTGCCGCCGGTGAAAAGGATGTACAGGTCGTCGGGGCTACGACCCCATGGTGGCACGACCCGCCCCGGTGCGCCAGCGGCTGCGGTCTCGTACGAGATCGCCCACTCCGGACATGGCTCGGTGCCATCGTCGACCCAGATCCAGGTTTTCACCCGGGGGGTGCGTTCACGCATCGCTTCGCAACGGTGCGTGAACGTGCCGTGGAACACCACGGCAACCGCATCGGAGTTGTCCCACAAGTAGGTGAGTTCGTCATCGGTGTATCGGTAATTGGTATTGACGGGAACCAGTCCGGCCTTGAACATCCCGAACATGCTCTCGAGGTACTCGGGACAGTTGTACAGGTAGTGGGCGACCTTGTCCTGATGCTGTGCGCCCGCTGTCAGCAATGCGGACGCAATCCCGTCGGCGCGCTGGTCGAACTGCGCCCAAGTGTGGGCGCGATCCCCCTGAATCTGAGCAACCGCATCGGGAAACCGGTCGGCATTGCGTTCCCATATCTCGGCGAAGTTCCAACCGGCAGGCGTCGTACTCATCACGCCGCCGACACTACGTGGCGAGAACGACGCAGCACCCCTCCGGGTGTTAGACGAGGTAGCCGATCATGTCGATCACGACGTGGGTCTTGTTCGCGCCACCGTGGATCTTGATTTGTCCGGTGGCATCGACGGCACAGGTGACGCCGTTCGACAGGTTCAGTCCGGCACCCGTCCAGTTGATGCTGGCGTTGCCTGGCCACATGGCCAGGGCGGCCGAGTACGCGCCCACGAATCCACCGGCACCCTCGGTGTCGGTGATGGCCAAGTTGAACACCGCCGAGCGTGCACCCACGTTGCCGAGTGCGACGAGTCGATCTTCGGCAGGATTCAGCTTGCCGCCGCTGACGCGTGTGTCAAGTGCTCGCGGGACCGCACCGGTGAACGGAACGAAGCTCTGCGTCGGTGGCACATACCCGATCGTGACCCCGTGAATCGTGTCGCCCGCACCCACGTAAAAGCGCAGCGAGTAGGTCGTGCCTGCGGCGATCGCGAACCCGGCGGGGATGTCGAACGACTGGGTCTTCGCGCCGCCGCCCGCAGCCAGTGACTGGGTGAACGGTTGCCCCAGCGGGGTCGGCGACGTCAGCGTCCGAGTGAAGATGTTGAGAATCGGCGTGCCACCGTAGGCCACGTTGATCTGCTTGATGAGTGACCCGGTCGGGACCTGGATCGCGGCGGCCAACTGCCCGGCGGTGTGACCGCCGCTGAACGCGATACCCACGCCACTGAGGTTGTCCTCATACCGTGGGTCGAAACCACCGTTGTACTGGGTGTCAGGAAAGAAGGCGAGGCCGTCGAGCGGCATGTACGTGAGCCCCCCGACCGGGGCGTTGAGCGCTTCGGGGTGGAAGTTGCCTGCCAGGATCGGCGGTGCACCGGCTGAGACCGTGGCGGGCACCGCAAAGGCAGCACCGGCGGCGACGGCCGCGCCAGCCCCCATGAGCAGGTTGCGACGAGACATGCCGTCGTCGGTGGGCAGCTGATCGGTCATGGTGAGCCTCCGGGGGTGGGCGCGAGCAGCAATGCTGCTCACGCTGCGTGGTGGGATCTCGAAACCGTAGCAGTCCCCAACACGTGGCGTGACCGCGGCGGTCGGTCGGGGCCAGATCCGTTTCGGTGAGGTTGTCGGTGAGGTTGTCGGTGAGGTTGTCGGCGAGGTTGTCGGTGAGGTTGTCGGCGAAGCGGCTGGCGAGGCCTAACGTGAGGGGGATGGACTTCTTGTTGCCTGCCGACGACGATCCGCGCCGGGTTGCCGTCCGCCAGTGGATCGCTGCACATCCGTCTCCATCTGCCCAGCAGTTGGCCGAGGCCGGCTACGTTGTGCCCCACTGGCCAGCGCCATGGGGGCTCGACGCCGACCCGGTGCATCAGCTGATCATCGACGATGAGTTGAGCCGAGCTCATGTACGTCGTCCGGTCAACCCGATCGGGATCGGCTGGGCCGGGCCGACGCTGCTGTATTCGGGCACCGAGGCGCAAAAGCAGCAGTATCTGTCGAAGATCATCTCCGGCGAAGAGTTCTGGTGCCAGTTGTTCAGCGAGCCCGACAGTGGTAGCGATTTGGCCAACCTCGGAACGCGTGCGGTGCTCGACGGTGACGAGTTCATCGTCAATGGCCAGAAGATCTGGACGAGCGGCGCACAGTATGCGAAGTTCGGCATCCTCATCGCGAGGACCGATCCAACCGTTGCCAAGCACAAGGGGATCTCGTATTTCGTCTGCCCGATGGATGCCCCGGGTATCGAGATCCGCCCGATTGCAGAGATGACTGGCGGCCACACGTTCAACGAGGTGTTCTTCACCGATGTGCGGATCCCTGCCGTGAACCTGGTTGGGCAACTCCACGACGGATGGCGTCTGGCGAAGGTGACGTTGGGTAACGAGCGCGTCTCGTTGTCCACGGGGGGAGTGTTGTGGGGCAACGGTCCGACGGCGCTCGAGTTGATCGAGTCGATCCGCGACCAAGGCCCGGTCACCGACCCGTTCCTTCGGCAGCGCATCGCCAACGTGTACATCGAACACAAACTGCTCGATCTCATCCGGCTGCGCACGTTGAGCGCAGCGTTGAAGGGCGAGGCGCCTGGCCCGGAGGCGAGCATTCGCAAGATCCTCGCCGACGAGCACGGCCAACACGTGATGGCGCTGGCCCGCGACTGTGTTGGCGCCAGCGCGATGCTCACCGGAGGTGACGGCTCGGATGTATTCGTGCCCGGCACCGATACGAAGGGCCTCGGTCCCGAGAAGCCTGATGGGGGCCTCATGCACGCCGGTTGGTACGACGGGTTCATGTTCAGCCAAGCACTCACGATCGGCGGCGGAACCGGTGCGGTGCAGCGCAACATCGTGGCCGAACGAGTACTTGGGCTGCCCCACGACGTCAACGTCAACGCCGGTATGAACTGGGCCGACAGCCAGCGGCGCCCGGCATCGTGAGCGTCGATCTCGTCGCGGCGGCCGAGTCGTTGCAGGAGTTGGTCGAAGCGCATGCCGACAAGACCGAGCAACAGCGCAGAATGCCCAAGCGCCTCGTGCAGGCGTTGCGCGATGCCCAGTTGTTCCGGATGTGCGTGCCGGAGGAGTACGGCGGTCCGGCGGCCGATCCGGTCACGCTCGTCCGTGCCATCGAGGCGATCGCTGTGGCTGATGGTGCTTCCGGGTGGTGCACGATGATCGCGTCGACCACGTCATCAATGAGCCTGTTCATGGAGCCCGAGTGGGCGCGGCGAATCTTCGGTGATCCGAAGACGATTGCGGGCGGGGTGTATGCGCCCAACGGCACCGGTGTGCGAGTAGATGGAGGCTGGCGCGTCAGCGGCAGTTGGCCGTGGGGCAGCGGTTCGCAGCACTCCACCTGGCTGAGCGGGGGAACCAATACCGACGACGGCGGCTTCCATCTGATGTTCTTCGACGTCGAAGACGTGACGATCAGCGACACCTGGTACACGGTTGGGTTGCGGGGTACCGGCTCGAACGATTTCAGCGTGGACGGGGCGTTCGTTCCCGACGGTCGGAGCGTGCAACCGCGCAAGGGGCGCCCGACGATCGACTGCGCGTTGTCGGCGTTCCCGAACTTCGCGCTGTTGGCCGCCGGAGTTGCGGCCGTGTCGCTTGGGGTTGCGCGTCATGCGATCGACGAGTTCACGGAGTTGGGTCAGAGCAAGCGCCCGTTGTTCAGTTCGCGGTCCATCAGCCAGTCGGGAACAATGCAGACCAACCTCGCGAAGGCTGAAGGTTTGGTGCGTTCAGCGCGGGCCTTCTTGCACGATGAACTGTTCCAGGCGTGGCAGTCGGCCGAAGCCGGTGGACGCGTCGACGTACCGGCCCGCGCCCGCATTCGTCTCGCGTGTGTCAACGCTGCAGAAGCTTCTGCGCATGCCGTCGACCTGGTCTTTACGATGGCCGGAGGCACATCCGTCTACGACACCAGTCCGTTGCAGCGCTGTTTCCGTGATGCGCATGTCGCCACGCAACACCTGATGGTGTCGCCGCGGATGTACGAGACGCTCGGCAAGCTGTTCTTCGGCCACGACGTCGATACGACCACGTTCTGACCGACCCTCTGGCCCGGGGACGGTGGTCAGGGCCTGGTAGGTGGTGCCGCGATGCCGTTCCGGGCGGCTTCGATGCCCAGCCAGGTGGCCTCGTCTTCGTTACCGAGCGACCACAGGGCCACACCGTGCAGATCGGCGCGGTAGGCGAGAAAGGTGCGTTGTCGGATCGACACCGCGTCGAGGTAGTTCACCGTTCGCTCGACCGTGCAGGATGTGGCCACACCGGAGGCATCGACGCCGGTCAAGGTGTCCACATAGTCGAAGTGCAACTCGGCGGTGGCCGCATCCCATGTAGGCGTGAGTGCGCGTTCGGCGACCAATGCATTGACGGAACGCAACGACAACGCACGCCGTTGGGGAGTTTGGTCAGCGGGACAGACACCGGAGACCCTGGTCGGCCAGTCGTACCCGTAGACCGCAACGCCCAGGTCGAGTTTTGCGGGCGACACCAGTCTGGTCGTCGCTCGTACCACCCCGGTCACCCAGCCGATCGGTGCGATCGGTCCCGGCTCGCTCACGGAGTAGTCGTAGGCCATCACTCGGATCCGATCGACGACCTTGCCGATGGCGCCGATGTCGTAGACCCAGTACCCGGAGTCTGCCGGCGTCCCGTCCTCGTACACGGGTGGCACAGTCACCGTCAGCTGCTTGCCGCGGGCGTGTAGCGCGGCAGCCAACTGGGTCACGAACGCAACCCAATTCGGACGGGTCGCGGGCCATGTGCTGCGGCGATCGGCGAACGCGAACTGTTCGTAGTCGAGGTCGAGTCCGTCTGCGCCGGTCGCGGCGACTACCGAGAGCAACGTGTCGATGTGCAGTCGCCGTGTTGCCGGGTCGGCCAACACGGCGGCCATGCCGCCCGCGGGCATCGCATCGGAGACCGAGATGAGCAGGGCTGTCCCCACCTGTGTGGCGCGGTCGCGAAATCGTGGCAAGGCATCAGCGGGGAGTTGAGCGAAGGGCACCACGAGACCGGCGCCGTGCACGGAGTAGGCAACGATCGAGACATCGCCGAACAGCAGGGCATGGGTGTCGAATGCCTCGTATGCGTCGGATGTCTGCCAGTACGGCACCCATGCCGCTACCAGTATCGGCGGGCCGCTGCGGTGCCACGTGGTTGAGGGCCATGCCAGCCCGATGCTGATCACCAGGGCAAGTACCGCGACCCCGATGCCCACCGCCGCCCAGGCCCGCCGCATGGCCGTTGTCGAGGCGGCATCGGCGGCGGACATGGCGGCGATCGTACGGTGCAGCCGGGTGCACCGCATGGCTTCATCGTCAGACCTGCCGCCAGCCTGCAGGCGCCAAGTCGGCCCCAGCCACTACGGTCGAGATGATGGACACGATCAGACTCGAACGCTCAGGTCATCTGCTGATCGCCACTATTGATCGCCCCGATTCGGCAGTGAACGCGGTCAACGCACAGTTGCACGACGACCTTGCCGAGTTGTTTCATGGCCTGAAGCAACGTGCTGATGTCCGTGCGATCGTGCTGACCGGCGGAGAGAAGCGAGCGTTCAGTGCCGGAGGTGACTTCGACTGGTTTCCCCAACTCCGTCGGTTCGAGGCTCTCGACTCGCTGCGCCGATCAGCCAAGCAGATGATCTGGGACCTCCTCGATGTCGAGGTGCCGATCGTTGCTGCACTCACTGGGTCGGCGGCCGGGCTCGGCGCTTCCGTTGCATTGCTCTGTGATGTGATCGTGATGAGCGAGCGGGCTGTCATCATTGATCCCCATGTGAATGTCGGACTCGTCGCCGGTGATGGCGGCACCGCGGTGTGGCCGTTGCTGCTCGGACCGCTTGCGGCCAAGCGTCACCTGCTACTCGGCGACCCATTGACCGCATCCGAGGCACTTCGTTTGGGTGTTGCCGCCGAGGTATGCCCGCCCGAAGCGGTGAACGAGCGTGCCATCGTCTGGGCGACGCGCCTCGCCGCCCAGCCACCGCTCGCTGTGCGCGGCACCAAGTTGGCCATCAACGCTCATCTCAAGCGGGCACTGCTCGACAGCTTCGATCTGTCGACCGCGCTCGAGGTGCCGTGCTTTCTCTCTCATGACCACGCCGAGGCGGTCGATGCAATCCAGCAACGCCGTACCCCCGAATTCGAAGGGCGATGACGATGACCAACACTCACTCCAGCCAGGCAACACCCGCCTCTGCATCTGCCCCGGAGATCGGCCTCATCGACGGGTTGATGACGACCCGAGCGATTCGCCGCTTCAGCGACCGCCCGGTGAGCGACGACGACCTTGTCACCTGCCTGCGCGCGGCTCAGCAGGCGCCCAGCGGCGGCAACGTGCAGCCGCAGCACTACGTCGTGATCACGTCACTGGAACTGCGCGCCGAGATGGGCCGGCTGTATCGCAGTGCGTTCGACCGCTATGAAAAGTCGTTGCCTGAGCCCACGGCGTTCCGTGACGAGTCCCAGGCCGAGAGCTGGCGGCGGACCCGTGACGCGAGCCGCCACCTTGCCGACCATCTTCAGGAGGTGCCTGTACTCGTTATTTTCCTGCAACCGCTCATCCCGTGGACCCCATCGGACGATGAAGGAACCATGGACATCGGGCGTCTCGATGCGAGCGTGTATCCAGCGGTGCAGAACTTCTGCCTCGCGGCACGCGCGTTCGGCCTCGGCACTGCACTCACCACGGTGATCCGAATCCACACGGCCGAGGTGTTGCAGGCATTGGGTGTACCCACAGGCAAGGATGGGTCGGCCCGTTTCGAGATCGCCGCCCTTGTCCCGGTCGGATATCCGACTGGTCGGTTTGGTGTTGCGCCTCGCCGTAACGCCTCGTCGGTCACCCATTGGGACCAGTGGGGGAGCAAGCGATCCGCCGACTGACCGCCACCTACTCGGGCGCGTCTCGCGCAGCGAGGTGCGCGCTCGGCGCGACGCTGTTCTCCGCCGCGGTGATCGTCTCGCTTCTCGCGCCGGTTGGCACGGTGTCCGCCGATGGCTGCGATGGCTCGAAGTTGGATGCCGGTCAGCTCAACCAGATATTCGCCAACCCTGATGTCGGGGGAGCGGACGGCGGCGGGTCCGGGGCCGGGTACGCCGGTGGCGACTATCCGCATGCGTATCCGCTGCCCGATGGTCGAGTGCTGTGGCTGTTCCAAGACATCTTCTACAGTGCCGACGACGATGTTCGTGACAGCCTGACATCGGCTGCCCACAACGGCGGCCTCGTTCAAGACGGCAGCTGCTTCACGCCGTTCGGGAGCCCGGGGCACAACGCGATCGGGCAGGGCGCCACTACGCCGATGGCTCGCTGGTTCTGGCCGCTGGATGGCGAGATTGGTTACGACGGTGCCCTGTGGATCTTCATGGCCGAGATGCAGAATCCGCTACGAACCGGAGCCGGGCCGGGCACCGTGCCGGCGCACACCTGGCTTGCTCGGCTCGACCCGACGACGCTGCATGTGCTGTCGTTCGCCCCGGCTTCTGACAACAGCGCCGATCTGTTCGGGTGGTCAGTCGTGTCCGACGACCACTACAGCTACCTCTACGGACACTGCTACCGGCAGTACATCAACGACGTCGTCGGGCCTGGTCAGTTCGACGCCAGTTGCATGCCGAACTCAGAACTGGCCCGGGTACCGCTCGGCCATTTCGACATGGCACCCGAGTACTGGAACGGTACTGGGTGGACCTCCAATCCAGCCGAAGTGGTGCCGGTGCTGGCCCGCGGATATGCCAACCCGATGAGCGTGCAATGGTTCGGCGATGTGTTCGTCTCGGCCAGCAAGGTCAGCGATTGGTGGGGATCCACCATCGAGATCGACAAGGCCGCGTCGCCGCAGGGGCCGTGGCAGAAGGTGCAGAGCCTTTCGGTGGTCGCCGATCGGCGTTGCTCGAATTGCGGCAATTACGGGGCGTTCCTGATGCCGTGGCTCGACTCGCACGGTGCGATGACCATCGCACTCGCGAATGGCGCGCCCTACGAACTGTGGTACCGCAATGCATGGCTGTACCGCCCGAGCTTCTACTCGGTGCCGCTGCCATCACGGGCCACGACCGGTTCGGCGGCTGCGGCTCCGATGTTCGCGCCTGTCGCCGGAACCGCAGGGTTCGAGGCGGTAGATCCGAGGCGACTGGTGGATACACGTAGCCCCGATGCGTCATTCGGGCGCCTCGAACCCGGCGTTGTTTCCGTGCTGGATCTGCGGGATTCGATGCCGGCCGGAACACAGGCGGTCTCGCTCAACCTTGCAGCTACCGGCACCTTCGGCGACGGCTGGGTGCGTGCGTATCCGTGTAACGCACCGGTGCCCGTCACGTCCAACCTCAATCCAACGCCGGGTGGGGCGACGGCCAATGCGGCGATCGTTCCGGTCGGTGATGGCAGGGTGTGTTTCCAGACCCTGCGCGCGACTGATCTGATCGTGGACCTGGCCGGCTGGCTGACATCGACGTCCAACGTCGGACTGAACCCGATCACGCCACGACGACTGGTCGACACCAGAGCATCGCTCGGCGGATCACCCCGATTGCAGGCCGGACAGGTGCTGCAAGTGCAAGTCGTCGACGCGTCGTCCACCACCACGGCCGTGTCGTTGAACGTCACCGCCGTCGATCCTGGCGCGGATGGGTTCATCACCGCGTGGCCGTGCGGCACCACCATGCCTGTTGTGGCAAACCTGAACCCACGAGCCGGCGTGACACGACCGAACGCCGTGAATGTGCGCGTCGGTCAACAGGGCCGAGTGTGCCTGTTCACGTTCTCCGACACTGATCTGGTCGTCGATCTGTTCGGCGAATATCAACCCGGCGCACCCGCACGGTACGGCGTGGTGACCCCTACCAGGGTGCTCGACACCCGAGGGGGATTCACGATCCGCCACCCGTCGGACTTGTCCTACGCGGTGCCATTCGGCTCGATCGTGGCAGCACAGGTCAACGCAACGGCGCTGGCGGGTGATGCGGGTGGCTTCGTCACAACGTACGAATGCACGTCAAGTGCTCGGCCACTAGTGGCCAACGTCACCTATTCGGCAGGTGGGATCAGCGGCAATGCAGCCCTAGCTCCTGTGAGTCGTGGATACGGCTGCTTCTTCCCACTCACCACAGCAGACATTGTGGTCGACCTGTTCGGCGTATGGACAACCGCGCGTTGAACCATCCGGCGCGAACCATCCGGCGCGAACCATCCGCCTCAGACAAACAGAGCGGCGTCGATGCCGCACAGGTCAGGAGCCTGCGTGGCTACCTGTTCGAAGATGGCCTTGTCGATGGTGCCGAGTCCGGCACCGGTGAACAGACCACCGAAGATCGAATCAAAGCCGGCGAGATCGAAGTACAGTCCGCCCACGCAGGCGGCCTGATCGTCGGTCACGGCAGTGGTGTCGGGGAGCAGCAGCCGGCCGAACCCGAGTGATGCCGCCGGAGCGAAATCGAAGGCCTTCTTCTCCGGTGGTACAGCGGTGATCGTCGCGTTGGCGGCGTCGAGTTGGGCTTGCAGATCGGCAGTGGCGGAAGTCAGGTCGGCGATCTGGACTTGAGCGGCGGCGAGTACGTCTGACGACTTCTGATCGTTACCTGCCACCGCATCGAGTTGTCCTTGCAGGTCGGCTACCTTGGCTTCGCCATCGGCCGCGCGCGTCTCGGCGTCGGTGCGCTTGGTCTGCACGTCGGTCAATTGCGTTTGCACGTCGGTCAGTTGGGTCTGCAGGTCGGCGATCTGGCGTGCCGACTGTGCTGCAGCATCAGTCGCAGTGTTGGTCGATGCAGCGGCAGCGGCAGTTGCCGCCTTCTGTGCATCGTCGACGTCGCCGGACTTGCCGACCCACAAGAAGGCAAAAGTGCCGGCCGCGGCGAGACCGACCACAGCAATGATCCATGGCACCACACTGCGGCGTTTCGGTGCCGGTGCCATTCCAGCTGCGGCCATAGCCGCAGCCGCAGGCTCGATTGCGGCCAGTGGTTTGATCGGCGCGGTGTCGATCTCCATGGGTTCAGCTACCACATCAAGCATTGGTTCATCGGGTGGTAGAACCGCCTCGGCCCCGACAGGCATGACCGTCGTCGGTTCCCCAAACGTACTTGGGGAGTACTCCTGAATGACCGGCATCTCCACGGGCTCGCTCGGTTGCAGCGGCTGCGGCGGGTCGAAGCTCGGCGGGGGAAGCGGGTTCGTTTGGTCGCTCATGGCCAAAGAGTAGTCCGTTGGCGCCGTCGTCTGTGTCGCACTCCACAACCGGCGCGGCTACCGTTTCATCTTCATGGGGATCAACACGGTGTCGGACATCATTCGCGTGCATGGCGTCGAACGCGCAGAGCAGACGGCGCTCATCCAGGGTGATCGCCAACTGAGTTGGGCTGAGCTCTATGCCCGCTCTGCGCAGGTGGCAAACGCGCTTGCCGCCTGCGGGGTCGGTAAGCAGGACCGGATCGCGTTCCTCGACAAGAACGGCATCGAGCACTTCGAGTTGTTCTACGGTGCAGCGCTGTTGAACGCCGTGTGCGTGGACGTGAACTGGCGGCTCGCCCCACCCGAGATCGAGTTCATCGTCAACGATGCCGAGGCCAAGGTGCTCGTTGTCGGGCCCGACTTCGTTCCGGTGCTCGATGCGATCGTCGGCAATCTCACGACCGTCACCAAGATCGTCGTCATCGCCGGGCCATCGAGCCTTTTGGGCGGTCCTGGCCGCTACGACGACTACGCGGCGTGGGTCGCGCCGTTCGCTGCCGACGATCCCGGTGTGGCGAGCGCTTCGAGCGACGTGGCGTTCCAGCTCTATTCATCGGGCACGACCGGTCGCCCTAAGGGTGTGATGCTGTCCAACGCGAACTTCTTCGGTCTGCTGCCGCTCGCTCGCGAGATGTGGGGTTTGACGCCATCGTCGGTCAATCTGGTGGCGATGCCGCTGTTCCACATCGGCGGCGGCGGCTGGGCGGTCGCCGGCCAGTACGAGGGGGCGGCGAGTGTGATCGTGCGTGATCTCGATCCGGCCGCGCTGGTGACGCTGATCGGCGAGCAAAGGATCACCCACGGGTTCCTGGTGCCGGCCGTGTTCCAGTTCATGCTGATGGTGCCCGGCGTGGAGGATGCCGACTTCTCGACGTTGGAGACGCTCGTGTATGGCGCGTCGCCGATCAGCGAAGATGTGCTTGCGCGCAGCGTCGAAGTGTTCGGCTGCGACTTCTGGCAGGCATACGGGCTCACCGAGACCACGGGCGCCGTCGTCAACCTGTCGCCACAAGATCATGATGTGAACGGTCCGAACAAGCATCGGCTGCGGTCGTGCGGTTTGCCCGGTCCGGGGGTCGAACTGCGCATCGTCGATAACGACGACGGCAACGATGTCTCTACTGGTGAGGTCGGCGAGATCTGGATCCGGTCGGCGCAGGTGATGCTCGGCTACTGGCACATGGCCGAAGAAACGGAGAAGTCGATCACCCCAGACGGTTGGTTCAAGAGTGGCGACGCCGGCTATCTCGATGCCGATGGCTACCTCTACATCCATGACCGGGTGAAGGACATGATCGTCAGCGGCGGCGAGAACGTGTATCCGGCCGAGGTCGAGAACGTGCTCATGGGCCACCCTGGTATCGCCGATATCGCGGTGATCGGCGTGCCTCACGAGCGGTGGGGTGAGACTGCCAAGGCGATGGTTGTTCGCGCCGCCAACGATGAGGGTGTGGCGCTGACCGAGCAGGAAGTCATCGACTATGCCAAGGAGCGACTGGCCAGGTTCAAGTGTCCGACAAGTGTCGAATGGATGGAGACCCTGCCGCGTAACCCGACCGGCAAGATCCTGAAGAAGGACCTGAGGGCACCGTATTGGGAAGGTCGAAGCCGCAACGTAAATTAGCAGCTGTTGGTGCTCGCTGTTAACCCTGACCAGGGACGATGTGCCGACGTCGAGTCCGTTCGATGTGTCCGCCAGTGACCGCTCTCGTCCGTCATCAACCGCCACTGACCGACGAAAAGTGCCAACGGAGTGCCAACGAGAGCTCAGGACCCGTGGTGCGGAACCCACGCGGGCCGAACGAAGCAGTCGCAAATTCGGACCCTCACATCATCTGGGATGCGCGCTTATCCGGGAAGCCGTGGCTGTGCTCCTGGTCAGCGCGTAGATCGGCGAAGACGGGTCCCGGATAATCGGAAGCCCCGAGGAAGGCGGCGCCGGTGTCGAGTCCAGCGTCGTCGACCAGTCGCTCGTGAGCGGCACGGTGCTGAGCAGGGCCATCTTGGGAGCGCCCGACATGCGCGGGTCGCCAACCGCGAAGCCTTGATCCACTGCGCCGCCTTGATTATCCGGGACCGGAACGCGGACTCGCCTGCGCCAAGAGGGGCGCGACCGCCCCACCCCGGATAACCCCGCATCCCGGATGATGTGAGTTATGCGGGATCCCGGATAAGACACACACATGCACCAAAGATTCGTGCACGTGTGGAAGTCATCCCGCGACGGCCGTCTGTCGGCGGCCACGCGAACCGGCCGCGTCAGTTCAGCGACTGCCCGATGACGGCACCCGGGAACTGAGCACGGAATCTTCGTCGGGGTTCGGGGGTGGGCGCGCACGCAGATCAGATGATCTGTGCAGCAGAGCGCCTTGCGTTATGCGCCCAGGCAGGCAATCGGCGCTATGTGGCGTGCCAGCCGATCTCGACTGCTGATTGCGCGGCTAGGTTTGCGGGATGCGCCAAAGTGGGGGTCGATCGTGCACGTCGAAGCGAAGTTGACGGAACTGGGGCTCGAACTCCCCGAGCCGATGCGATTGCCAGCTAGTGTCAGCGTCCGTTGGCGGCAGGTCAAGGTCATCGGAGATCGAGCTGTCATCGCCGGTCACGGCCCTCGGCAGCCCGATGGAACGCCGTCTCGGGGCGGCAAGATCGGATCCGACCTCACACCCGACGCGGGCTACGAGGCGGCCCGGTCGACGGCGCTGGCTGTGCTCGGCGACCTCAAACGGGAAGTCGGCGATCTCGACCGAGTCGTCGCCTGGGTCAGAGTGTTCGGTCTGGTCAACTCGGCTCCGGGATTCGTCGGCCAGGCTCGCGTGATCGACGGCTTCACCGATTTGATGGTTTCGCTCTACGGCGAGGAGATCGCCATATGCCCTCGGGCGGTGGCGGGTGCAGCCGAGCTGCCGTTCAATTCCCCTGTGATCATTGAAGGTGAGGTCGCACTCGCCAGCTGACCCACTCCGAACTGCCGATCGGCGGTGGTTCAGACAAGCAATAAGGTCACCTCGGCGAGGACTCGTCGGTCCACCAAGGGATCTGCGTGCCGATGGAGTCGATGCCAACCATCGTGGGACCGCCGGAACACCTCAGTCACGCGGAGATCCCAGCGTCGCTCAGTGCCCGCAGGATCGGTGGTCAATTCAACACGCCCTCGTTCGATGAGCGTCAACCAGGCGAGGTCACCTTCGACGCCGCCGTTGATGAACTCGATCGTCCCCGTTCCGACGCGCCACTGTGAGGCCAGCGCGACCTGCCGACGACCGGTCTCCTCACCCCCGCTGCTGTGCCCACCGATCGCGCCGAGGATCGTGCCGTCGTCGGGCAACTCGTAACCGGAGCCGTCGCCGTTGATCCACGCCAGGTGGTCTCGCCGACACCTTTCGAGCAGGTGCGTCAATGTCGCATCTTGGGTCATGCGTGCAGGATGGTAGCTGTCGGACGTCGACGCCGATGTCGTCGCTTACGTCAGCGCCATATCTGCCGCTCGGCGCTACCTGGCTATCGCGTCCGGAGAGCGCATAACACCGCCCACTGAACCGGCGTTCTTGGATACGTGAATCCCGTCATGCACGGCGTCGCCGCGGTGGAGGTGATCGATCATGATCGCGTGGACAGTCGCGTCGCCCGACGCGA
>JANYDH010000178.1 GCA_025359865.1 Actinomycetes bacterium
GACCGTGATGGAGAAGAAGTTGAACGGCAGCACACCGCTGAGGAAGTACAGCGGGAACACCTTCAGGCCGCCCGGATCGCCGATCGGCGGGGTGGCCTTGAAGACATAGATGAAGATCACCGTGAAGATCAGCATCTGCGAGATCGGATTGAGCAAGCTCCATGCCCACCCGAGTACCGACTTCTTGTACCGGGTACGCAATTCCTTCAACGAAAGCAGGAAGAGGAGGTTGCGGTGCGAGGCTGCGGTACGCAAAGACATGTCGGCCGGCAGTGTAGCGATGTGCGCCCGGCGGGACATGTGCGCCCGGCGGGAGAAAAAGGGCTACCCCAGACGACGGTGGTCGAGGGTCAGATGCCAGTGACGATCAGATGCCAAGATCACTGAGCCATGAATTGAAGTCGACCAGTTTCGTGTCTGTGCCACGATGAGCTTCCAGCCATGCCCACGCGTCGACGCTGTTACCGGACTCCGGCACCACCGAGTGCACCACCAGAGCCGCTCGCTCGTCCGTGCCTATCCTGGGCGGCACTTCGATCACGCCGACACCCAAATCGGTGTCGACCACCCACCACCGCCATTCGGCAGGCAGGCTGCTACCGACATCGATGAATGCTCTCCACGTTTCTCCACACCAATCTTCCATGTCCGGAGGGACTGGTCCGATTTGTGAAAGACGCGCTGGGTTGCAGTCGTGCACCACGACGTAACCGCCGCCAAAGGCGACAGCATCAAGTGCCATCAGCAGTGTGGTGATGGAATCCTCGTAGGTGTGCCACGGATCGACGAACACAATGTCTGCTTCTATCCGATTATGGTCGAACCAGGTGACGAGGTCCCCAAGGTGTGGAAGACGATGCGACCACCCAATGTTGGTTTGCTGCATCACCGAGGCGTAGGTAAGCGTGGCAACCGACCGAAAGCTACGTAGCTCGGCCCGGCCCGACATGAGCTCGGACGTTGTCGGCGTCAACAACTGTAGGAAGGCCTGTGCCCCGTTGTGCTCTTGCAGCACCTTGACGATGTCCCAGGTACGAACCTGGGACGAGGTCGAGTCAACAGTGGCTACCGGTGGGAGCCGGTCGAGAATCGCTTGCGTCCGAACATCACTTGCGTTCGCGTTCTCCAGACGAAAGCTTTGCAGTTCGCTGCGCGTGACCGTGACCCCATCGGCGAGAGAGCGTTCCAACGCCTTCAGTCGCTGCTCCAACTTCTCCAACTTCTCCAAGTGTGCGCCGTGGACATTCGGGTCGGCTCCGCCGCCGATGAGCATCCGTCGGTCTTCCCAGTCGTCTCGGTGGTTCTGTTCGAGCAAGCTCACAATGCGGTCTTGACGCACTTGTCCGACTGCCCACATGTCGCTGTGGTTCTGTTCGAGCAGGCCGACAATGTGTTGATGGCGCAGATTCATTGCCGCCCATGTGTCGCGATGGAGTTCCTCGATGCGGTGGACCGTCGTCTGATGCATCGATTCGATGCGATCGATCAACGCGTCCGAGCAGTGCCAAGGCGCGTCGCCCGGTTCAGGCCGAGGCTCAGACGGCTTTCCTCGACTCCCGAATCTCGATTCCCAAGACCCGGCTCCATCGCGCATCGCTGCCATGAGACGACCTTACAATCTGTTAGCCTTGGTCGCGCTCGCCTCGTGCTACTTCGACATGTTTCACCGCAGCAATGTCCTCGGTCAATTGCTGGGACGCTGGCTGCGCTCCATGAACCGCCGCAGCGAGGCGCTCAAGCAGTGCTCCTTGCACGCGCTGCTCATCGGTCAGCGTGATCGAGACCGAATTGAGCAACCTTGCGAGCCGTCCGACTGCTGCGTCGAGTTGGTCCGACAGTTGTTCGATAGCTGCATCGCCATGGTCGCACAGTCGTGCGATCGAAGCAGTCAACTCCACCGATTTCGACTCATGCGCTGTGAATTCATCGTCGATTTCGGAAATGTAGTCCGAGAACTCGGCCAGTCGGTCATCGATTCCGGCCAATCTGGCGCGCATCAGATCCAGTTGGGTCTCATGCGCTGCTGCGTCATCGATACGGTCCTGACGGTGCGCCCCTCGCAACAATTCAAGCGCCCGACCGATCTCGCGCTCCTGTGCGGCCGCTGCCGCCAGCGCCTCGGCGTGGCGTTCGGCCGCGATCTTTTCGTGTCGCCCGATCACGGCCGAGACATCATCGCGTTGTGCTGCGAGCGCCTGCACTACAGCGAGATCGACTCGCCACTGAACGGCGGCTCCAAACCGTCGGCGCATCGCGGCGATGGGTCCGTTAGGCATCGCGAGTTCTCCAGATCTCTTCAAGTCGTTGTTTCATCCGCGCTCCGGTCACCGCTGGTGAGAACCTGGTGGCGAGATCCTCGCTAGCCCGTCCACCGAGCAACGCCGCCTCGTGCGGGTCATCAAAGACACGCCGCATCGCCGCCGCCGCCGCATCGAGATCGGGATCGGCCCACTCAGCCGCTTCAGGATAGGGGGCCTTCCGTTTTCCTATGGGAATCGGCCTCCACGGGATCAGATGCGCCGTTTGATCGGTCATGAAATCGAGGTTGCCGGAGTAACCCGTGGCAATCACCGGTTTGCCGAGTGTCATTGCTTCGGCCATTGTGAGGCCGAGCCCTTCGGCGCGGTGCAACGAGACGTAACAGTCTGCGCAAGCCATCAGGGCTCCGGTTTTGCCGGCGTCGAACACCTCATCGATGAGGATGATGTCGTCCCTTACGGCGCACGCCCACCGGAGGCGCTCGAGGTCTCGAAGTCGGTGGCGCCCATTGATGGTCTTCAACACGAGTACGGGTACTCCACCAGGAGGAAATGCCAGACAGAATGCGTCGATGACACCGAACGGATTCTTCCGATCGATCACACTGAGAAGGTCGAAGACGAAGAGGAAAACGAACCGGTGGTTAAGGCCGAAGTAGCGCTTGTCGACCCCCGATGTGACGGGCGGAGCCACAAGCGGGAGTGGCATCAACTCGATGGGCACCTGAGGCGATGATCTCAACAGCGCGGACCTCATGTGGTTGGTCGCCGCCCAGACCTCGTGCACGAGGGCAAACGCTCGCTGATGATCGCGTGGAAATTCCTCGATCTCCCAGAACCACTGCCCGATGACGTATCGGTCCTCGAAAAACGCATCGCCCAGCTCCTGGCGCACCGTTCTGAGCTGATCGGCATTCACTGCCATCACGACGGTGTCGTGAACTGCAATTCCAGAGACGAGGGTCGGCAGATCGTGCGCCATATCCGCGGGTGCAATTGCAACAGCTCTGACTGGTACTGCCTCGCAGGCCAGTGCCGTCTCGAGAAGTCGAGCGGCTTGACCCACGCCCAACTCTTCCCGGAAGTATCCAACGACATCGACCCCTCCGTGCAGTCGCATCCCACTCTCCGCGCCTACTGCGCGTCCTCCTAGCACGATCGGCTCAGGGCGGCCGAGCAAGAAAATCTCGTCTACATCGGCGACACCGTACCGCTCGGTCCATGCGAGGAAGCCGCCGACATCACCAATGCCGACCTCGGGGTAGGCCGCTTGCAGGTCGGCCCGTTCCTCCCAGATCACCTCGAGATAGCGGGGCACTCGACGGCAACTACCGAACGCCCGCTGTTGCGACGCAGCATTGTCGAAGAATGCTTGCAGTGCGTTGGGTAGCCGTTGACCAGTGGTCGGATCACGGCGATACGCAACGGGGGCACCATCGGGGGCCTCCCGCAGCCAAGTCTCGAATGGTTGTCCGCCACCGGGGATGAACGGCGTCGGTGGCGGCGGCGTGCCGTCACGGTCGGATTCGACGAGCTCTCGGTGAAACAACCGCCGAAGCGCTTTTTTGAGCGGCATACCGGCACGAGCTTCTGACCACCCATATGGTGTGAGTGCGCCTGCACCGCGACGTTCGGCCTGCATCTTGGCGCCGTAGTCAGTGCACAGCTCAGCCAATACGGCGTGGCCGCTGAGAAGTGTTCTTGACCGGTCAGGCTGGTACTTGGTCAGCCAGGATGGCTGCGCCGGGTCGTACCCCGAAAAGTGGAAGAACCTCAACGGTTCGTCTCCCACCATCAACGCGGCTCCGTCGCGCCGAAGGTTGCGCTGGTCGACGTTCCAGTAGGCAACGTTGTAGGACGGGCTGCGCTCGATGTGTGGAGAAAAGATCGGAACCGCGAGATCGATCCACCGTTGGTCGGTGAACAACTGGTTCGCTGGATCGATGAGCGCGTCACGCCGCAGACGTTCTGCCCACCAGTCGAGAAACCCCAGCGCCGCCTTCGTCACTCCGATATAGCCGAGGTTGTACACGCCCGCTGCCATGATCTCGCGCTCGGTGGGTCCGGTACCGTCTCGGACGATTGGCTCGAGGCAATGCGGCGTCAGCGACCATCCTGCCCGCAGCGTTGCCTCGATGAGCGGGTCGAGCGGCGCATACACGAAGATGTCAGGATCGAGGTAGAGCACGCAGTCCGCTTCCTGTACCAGTTGACGAAGTACGAACGGTTTGACCGAAGTGGCGAACTCGGTGACGTCGTAGGCCACTGCCATGTACTCGAAGCCTTCCTCGCCGAAATCGATCTCGGTGATCGGCAGAATCTCGAAGCATTCACCTTCGAGCAATCTGGTCTCGACCGGACGGTCGATGACCGCAACGACGAACCGTGCATGGGGGTGGTGAGCGAGGAACGAGCGCGCCACCAACCGCGCCATTGGCAGGTAGTTGTGAGCAACGACAGTGCAAGCAACCAACTCAGTCATGATCTGTGTTTCCGCCTTGCGTTGATGCTGGCTGAGCGTAGCCTCTGCTTGGAGTTCATCGTCATGAAGATCCTGATCACCAACGGCAACCCTGCTCGAGACGATGCCCATCGTGGGCGTGACGATCTACTCCAACATGCGCGACGTGATGTCTGTCATCGGTCAGCGACGGAATGACGACAGCGCCTCGTAGCGGCTGCGGGCCGGGGCCGCTAGGCAGGTTCGTCGCAGAAGTCGACGCCATGGCGATCGTGGTATGCCTGGTTCACAGTGTCGCGCCACGCCTGGTTGCCCTTCATCGACGTGATCCTCCGGAGCAATTCGCATCGGCCTAACTCGTCGATGGACACCTTGTCATCGAGCATCTTCACGAGGTCGAAACCGAACGGGCTGGGCGCGCGCACCTCGGCTGAAGCGGCGATCCTGTTGAGGTCGACCTGTACGGTCGCTATGAGGACGACAGCAGCCATCAGAACCGCGAGGACGGTCCGGCTTTCAATCCGACGGGCTGCCACGACGAGGATCGTCCCAACGAGCATCGCCCAGCCCCAGTACGCACTCGTCGCCTCCATATAGGTCGCCCCGGAGTTACTAAGGTACGCGGACCACTGCATCGAGAGCGCAAAGGGGACCGGACACAGCAAGATCATGGCGACGGCGGGCAACGCGGCCTCGAGCGACGACGTCGTTTGCCGCCCGACGGCCACCGTCGCGGTCAGATCCACAGCCTCGTGGGCCTCGTCAACCTTGGCAGGTTCGACAGCCTC
>JANYDH010000188.1 GCA_025359865.1 Actinomycetes bacterium
CGCAGCATCGACGGAGCCGAGGCGTTCCTCGCCTTCCGCAGCTACCTCTCCACCGCAGCCAAACAAGGCGTCAACCTCCTCGACGCTCTGCAAAGACTGTTCAACACGAACCCGTGGATGCCATCTGAGCCCAGCACCACCAGCTGAACCACCACCAACCAATCAACGCTCCACGATCAACCAACTAGCGAACTCGCATACACCGAACACCCGGGACCTGAACAGCTACTAGCTCTCAACCTCACGACCGAAGCCTGCGAGCGCGTCCGTACTGTCCCGCAACCGGAATCGGTGGAAGTTACCGATGCGTCGACGGGTTCCAAATGCCCCAATTGAAGACACACCGAGACGAGGAGAACATGCCATGCATTGGAATTGGAACGACAGTTGGTCGGGATGGAACTGGGCGCTGATGATGATCGGAATGGTCGTATTCTGGGGGCTTGTGGTCTGGGCGATCGTGGCTCTCGTGCGCTCGCCGAATCGGTCCCAGCGCGTTACGAACAACTCAGCAGAGGAGATTCTCGCCGGCAGGCTCGCGGCCGGAGAGATCGAAGGCGATGAGTACCAACAGCGCCTGGATGTACTGCGGTCGGACAAGGTTCCGACCGGCAAGTAATTGCGAACAGCGTCCCGCACGACGAACGGGAGCCGCTCGACCCAGCGAGTCGACGAGTTTGAGATGCCGAAGGACGACAAGTCGTCTCACCCCGATGTCCGACTAACAAACCAAGGAGTTCAACCATGAACAAGAAACTCACACAAGGCGTGATCATCATTGCAATGGCGGTCGGAGGGCTTTCCGTCGCCGGGCCCGCCGCCGCCCAGCGCGCTCAAGATGAGCAAAACTTTGGGAGCCACGTCTCGAATTGCGCACACGTCATGGGCGGCTTCAAAGACGGCCACAATCCGAGCATGATGCACGGGATGCTCTGGGCTGATCACGACTGCACAATGCAGCTTTTGCGGTGATCCGCCACCACTAGTGCTGCGCCGCAGAAGTTGACTCAACGTCAGGGTCGACTGGGTTCCAAGAGACGCTCTCCGATGGGTACAGGCAGAATCTCGTGAGGTTTGGCGTTTGGCTGTCATTGACAACAACCCAACGCCAAAGATCAGCCCTGAAGCACGGTTGCCGGGCCATGTGATGGAATCCGATCATCTTGGCCACGAGTTAGTCGCCGCAAGTGATCGACACGTGCCTCCACATGTCACGGCGATCAGCAATCAGAACTCGCTACGAGACAAGGCCATCACATCCAACCAACTTCTGTCCGCCACCACTGGGGCCAGCGGGTTTGGCGGGGCGACGCGATGATCGTCTTCTCGCCGAACCCGGTGACTACACCATGTCGGAGACGGGATCCTCCGTGGTGGCTAGGATGGGTGTCGGAGGTATGAAATGGCAAAACGTCCAGATGGTGCGCTAGAGCACGACATCATGGCGGTGTTGTGGGCGGCTGACTGCCCGTTGCAGCCGGGAGACATCAAGGATCGTCTCGAAACCGGGCTTGCCTACACGAGTGTGGCGACGGTGCTGGGTCGGTTGCACACCAAGGGACTGGTGGAACGGACCGAATCGGGTCGTGCTTTCGCGTATCGAGCAGCGATCGACGAATCGCAGCTGGCGGTGCGACGTATCGGCGAGGTTCTGGCGTCGGCGCCCGACAAGGTGCAGGTGCTCGCTGGGTTCTTGGGAACCCTGTCGAAGAAGGACATCAAGGCGTTGCGAGCGATGCTCGGCGAGAAGCGAGCCTGATGTCCGCCTCGTTGGTGTTGCCGTTGATCGCGGCGATCGGCCTGGCAATCGTGGTCACGACATCGCATCGTCGGCTCCCACCGGTCGTCGCCGCGCGAACAGTGACCATCACGCTTGCCGTCGTGACGATGGCCGCCGTGCCGACGGTGTGGATCGTGGCATTCGGTTTCGTTGCCCATCTCTGGCTACTTGGTGGCCGGCTCGATTGGTGTGCGGAGGCCGTCGGAGTTGGGGCCCCGGTCCCGTTCTGGGTCGGCGTGCCAGCGGCGATCATCGCTGTCGCCGGCGTTGTGCGGGTGCGAGCGGTGATGCGCAGCTATCGGCGGCTACGTTACGATCGTCCCGGCGGGGTGGAGATCGCCGACCATGACCAGCCGTTCGCGTTCACGCTCCCGGGCCGCGGCGGGCACGTCGTGCTGTCGAGTGGTTTGATCGACATGCTCGATGAGGCAGAGCAGGGCGTGGTCCTGGCGCACGAACGGGCTCATGCGAGTCACCGGCATGACCGCTATCTACTCATTGCTCAATTGGCGGCGGCGCTGATGCCGATACTTCGACCGATGGCGGGCCGCCTGCAGTTCTCGCTCGAACGTTGGGCCGACGAGATGGCCGTGGCGCATTGCGGCGACCGGGCATTCGTCGGTCGGACGCTCGGAAAGGTGGCCCTTCGCAGCATCGCCCCGGCCGGAGCGGTCAGCTTTGCCGGGCTCGGGGTGCCCGCCCGTGTGGCCGCATTGCTCGGGCCGCCAACGGTGCCGTTGCGCTCGAGTGCCCAGGTTGCACTGTGGGGTGCAATCGCCATGACCGGAGTGTTGGCTGCGTTCCAGCTCCATCACCTGGCCGGCCTGATCACCGCTGTGTGTCGCGGCTAAACAGCCTATTCCTACACAATGTAGTAGTAGCATTCATTGGGTGGAAGCAACCGCCGTCGACGATGTCGCGCCCGCCAGCCGTCGACGGACCAAGGTGCTTGCACTGGTGGCGATCTTGGTCATCGCCGGGTATGCCGTGACACGTCCGTCAGGTGATACGTCGTTCCGGGCGACCGGCGCGCCGCTCGCTCTCTCGGAGGCTGGCAAGCTGACGGAGTTGTCGGCTGACGATTTCGAAGGTGTGTTGGTCGGGCTCCGTGGCACCCCAGTGATCGTCAACATCTGGGCGTCGTGGTGCGCGCCATGCCGCACCGAGACACCGCTCCTCGAGCGAACCTGGCAGGCGCACAGCAGCGAAGTTGTCATCCTCGGCGTGGCCTCCAAAGATGTCGCCGAAAATTCGCTGGCGTTCATGGACGAGTTCGATGTCAGCTATCCCAATGTGTTCGATAGCAGCGGAGAGATCCGCGCCCGGCTCGGCTTGCGCGGCTTTCCCACCACGTACGTGTTCGGCGCTGACGGTGCGCTCCGAACCACGATCGTCGGGGGCCTCACCGAACAGCGTCTGGCGGCCATTCTCGAAGATCTCCGAGCGTGATCGACGTCGGCCTGCTGGCCACGATCGTGATCGTGCTGATCGTCCCATCGGTCTTCGTGCGTCCGTGGCCCGCGTCGGCTGCCGCGTCGGGAGTCATCGACGTCTCCACCGGAGCGCTGTTCGTCGGGCTCGCAGTCGGGCGGCTCACCGCGGTGGCGCTCGACGACCCTGGTTCGCTCACCAGCCTCAGCGACCTGATGATCATCCGCAGTGGTGTCGAGTTCTGGCCCGGCGTCGCCGGCGGCGTGGCCTGGATCGCGTTCCGCGCCCGCCACGATGAGGTTGCCCCCATTCGTCGACTGGCCGCCATCACCGCGCCGGCACTGGTCGCGTGGGCCTGCTACGAGGCCGCCTGCATACTCCGCGACGGCTGTCCGGGACCGTTGAGCAGCATCGGGCTGCGGCCGGATGGCTTGGTCGAGCGGATGTTCCCGATCGGACTCGTCGTTGCTGCTGCCGCAGTCGGAGCAGCGATAGTCGGACGTCGGTGGCACCGGCGCGGCATGCCCGACGTGGAAGTCATCGTAATGGCGCTGTTGACGGTCGCAATCATTCGCTCGATCGCCTCGATCTGGCTTCCCCACATCGGCAACGGGATGACCCGGCAGCACAGGACTTCGATCGTTGTTGGGGTGATAGCCGTGATCGCATTCGTCGTCATTCGGCGACGACAACAGCACCCCATGATCCCGGTCGACGCGTGAACGGTCTACTTCTCCCGTTCGCCGCGGTCGCAGCTGGTGTCGTCTCGGCGAGCAGCCCGTGCGTCCTACCGGTCTTACCCGGCTACATCGCCGCGGTCTCAGCCACCGACGGCGACGACACGGGGCTTCGTTCGCGAGCGAGGATCCTCGGCGCGTTCGGTTTCGTCGCCGGGTTCACGATCGTGTTCACCATCTTGGGCGCAACCGCATCAGCACTCGGAGGCCTGCTGTACGGCCAACTCGACAACGCATTGCGAGTTGCTGGTGTCGTTCTGATCGTGTTCGGGCTGCACACGCTAGGTGTACTTCGATGGTCAGCACTCGCGAGCGAACGTCGACCGGTCGAGATGCACAACGTCGGGCGAGGCCCGCGCCGAGCGATCGCTCTCGGCGCAGTGTTTGCCCTCGGCTGGACGCCCTGCATCGGACCGATCCTGGCAACGATCCTCACCAAAGCGGCGGCCGACGCATCGTTAACCGAAGGCATGCTCCTACTCCTGCTCTACTCGATCGGGCTCGGCCTGCCATTCATCGCCATCGCTGTCTGGTTCGACAAATCGGAACGCCTGCGCCGATGGATGAGGCGCCGATCCCTCCTGCTGCAACGCATCGGCGGTGTCACCATGTTGATCGTTGGCATCGGCTACGTGTCCGGCGTGTGGGCGACGCTGTTCACCGGCCTCCAAGGATGGTTGGCACAGACCGGTTGGCCACCGATTTGACATGAATTGGCGATGGCTACGACCTCGTGTAGTAATCAGATGGGCCCGTTTATCCCACGGCTTCCTGCGGTGTTGCGGACGACCCTCCGCCGGCGTCGGCACTTGTGCCGCGAACCCTCCGTCGATCGACAACGAGATACCCTACGGCAACCACCACGACGGCGATCGAGACCCACTGGTTCAGTCGTAACGGCCCGATCAGATGGGCCGGATCAATCCTCAGCCCCTCGATCCAGACCCGTCCGGTGAAGTAGCCGACGAGGTAGAGGGCGAAGAGACGACCGGGGCGCAACCGCCAGCGACGCTCGATCTGCACCAACGCCACACACAGCGCGAGGGTCCACAGCGATTCATATAGGAACGTCGGATGAAACGTCGTACCTGGCGGGTAGCCAGCCGGGAGCTTGTCGTCGGAGATCTGCAACGCCCACGGCAGGTCAGTGGCTCGGCCGAACAGTTCCTGGTTCCACCAGTTGCCCCAACGACCGATCGACTGCGCGAGCGGGATCGCGGGCGCTACCGCCGTCAGAAGCTCGGGAAACCGCACACCACGTCGCTTCGCCGCGAAGAATCCAACGGCGACACCACCGATCAACCCGCCAGGGATTCCGAGACCACCCTTCCAGATCAGCGGGATGCGTCCGAGGTCGTCGCTAAAACGGCTCCAGTCGGTGGCGACGTGATACAGCCGTGCACCAACGACACCACCGACGACCCCCCCCCACTGCAATAGAACTCATCTCGTCGCGGCTGCCAGCGCCACTGCGCTCCAGACGACGCCCGGCCAACCACACTGCAGCGATTCGTAGTGTTGCTCCACATCCTCCGGAGTGTCGGCCATTCACGAACGACATCGGATATGCTTCTACATGGTGTAGTTGCTCTGCTGTCGGGGCGCTGCCGCACTCGACAGCCCATGCCTCGAACACTTCTCCGCCGTCTCACACTGATCGCCCTCGGGCTCAGCGCAATCATCGCTGGCGTCGCCCTCCCCGCGGGTACGGCGTGGGCCCATAACACGCTGCTGTCCAGCGATCCTGCCGATGGTGCTGCTTTGTCATTGGTGCCGACCCAGATTACCTGGGTGTTCGACAATCCGGTGCCGCTGGAGACGATGACGGTCACCCTGATCGACGCGTCCGGAGCCCGCACCGAGCTGAGCGGCTCGACCCACGGCGCTGCCGGTGATACCGAGGTCGTTACCCCGCTTCCGTCATTGCAGACCGGGCCGGTGTCGTTGCGATGGCGCCTCGTCGGTCCCGACGGTCACCCGATCACCGGCCGTGTCGACCTCACGGTCACAGCTCCTACCCCGACCACGATCGACAGCACAGCGACCACAGTGCCAAGCGTCGCAGCGACAACTCCTCCACCCACGACACCCGTCGCGGTCGATGAGCCGAGGCTCGAACAGAGCGACGACACCTACTCGACTTCGTCGTTGGCGCGCTGGATCCTGCGTTACGCCTCGTACCTGGCAATCATGGCCATCGTCGGGATCCTGCTCACCAGCGGCTACGTATGGGCAGGGGCTGGCACCCACCCGATGCTGCGCCGCATACTCAGCCACTCGCTGTTCGCCACTGCCACCCTCGGGTTCCTGCAGCTGCTCGTTGTCGCATCCGACATCAGCGGCAAGAGCCCCTTGTCGTCGTTCGGGTCGATCGACGCCGCACTCACCACTGATGCCGGCATGGCGTTCGTGATCCGCATCGTCCTCGCGTTGTCGATGTGGCTGGTCCTGTTCCAGGCCGGCATCGTGCATCGTGACGTGTACTGGTCCGCCGTCTCACTCCCCGGGCCGGGCCTGCTCGCCACCTGGGCGTTCGCCGGACATTCACGGTCGATGCGCTGGCCGGCGGTAGGCGTGGTCACCGACGTCGCTCACCACACCGCTGCTGCGGCCTGGATCGCGGGGCTGGCGATCGTCGGCTGGATCGTCATCCCCAAGACGGCACCCGGCCTATCGGTGCCAGCCGTTCGTCGCTTCTCACGGGTGGCGGCCATCAGCGTGGCCATGCTCGTCGGCACCGGCGTCGTCCAGACCTTGCGGCTCGTCGGGAGCCCGATGGATCTACTCGACACCGACCACGGCCGCTACCTCGCCGCCAAGATCGTGGTACTGGCAGCAATGCTTCTCATTGCCAACGCCAACCGTCGCAGGGTCGACCGTCGCCTCAACGACCCGGCGACCATCCACCGCCATATCGGGCCTCTGCGTCAGGCCGTCATCGCCGAATTTGCGATCGGGCTGGTGATTGTCGCCATCACCGCCGCCATGGTCGTGTCACCGCCTTCGGCGAACCAGACCGGGATGGGCGCGCTCGCCGAAACCAGATTCACATCTATACTACACACTGTAGTACCGACGCTCGAAAGGCCCACATGAAGCTCCACCGCCTCGCCGCACCAGCCATCGCCCTCACACTCACCCTCACACTCACGGCCATACTCACCGCGTGCGGCTCCGACGACACGAAGTCGGCCAACACCACCACAGCCACCCAAGCGCCTGGTGGTCCGGCTGCCACCGTGAAGCTCAACGCAGCCGAAGTCCAGTTCTCGCAAGGGATGATCGCCCACCACCAACAAGCGATCGAGATGGCAGAGATCGCCCTCGACCCCAACATCGGAGCCAGCCCGGAAGTCGTCGACCTCGCCACCCGGATCAAAGGCGCCCAAGACCCCGAGGTCAAGCTGATGACCGGCTGGCTCACCGCTGCCGGGTCGCCCGTCGTGATGGACAACTCTGAGGGCCACGACATGTCGTCGATGGACGGCATGATGACCGCCGATCAGATGGACACCATGGCTGCGAACACCGGAGTCAAGTTCGACCAGATGTGGCTCGAGATGATGATCGCCCACCACGAAGGTGCAATCAGCCAATCCAAGACGGTCAAGGCCAATGGCTCCAACGCCGATGTGCTCGTCCTCGCCGACCAGATCATCACCGCCCAACAGGCCGAGATCACCGAGATGAAGGCCCTCCTCCAGGGCTGAGCTTTGGCGTTGAGACCAGCACGCTCCGGGTGCTACCGACCCGTACCCCGATACTTCCGCCAACAAATTTACTCGTTCAACTTGCGGTCACGGGCATGCAGCGCGGCCAATACTGCGCGCGCGACGACTGCACCCCAACGCGATCTTGGGCCGCCGTATTGGCCGTCCATCGTCACCGGGCCCTGCGGGCACAACACCACGACTGCGTCGGTCGGCGTGCCCGTGGCCGGATGACCGGCCTCGGCGAAGTACTGGGCCTTGGCTTCGGTGGTCGTCATCACCAGGTTGACCAAGGCGGCCGGCGACACCGGCTCAGGCACCTCCACGACGATGTTGATCGTGCCCGGTCGCGCTACTTCCGGAGCCGCAGGGACCGCCGCCCAGCCCATACTGGTGATGCCGGCAGTGGCCATGACGATGACGCCCTCCTCGGCGGCGAACCGCGCGTTGAACTCGACGTCGACCGCTGTCAGCAGGCATGCACCGTCGCCCACCAAACCCAGCTCACGGACGATCGACAATGCGTGTTGCACCGGGTCAGGGTGGAGATATTGGGTTGCCACCGTCGCATTGACCACCCAGTTCATCGCCAGCAGCCCGCCCCCGACGATTGCGCTCGAGCACGCCAACCTGGGCTCGGTGAACGACTTCCATAACGCACTCGATGGCTCGCCGACACCGTTGTCTGACAGAGGTGACACCGACCAACTGTAGGGACGCTGCTGCATCATCGTCGCCGGCTCCACCGGACGAGACCGAGCGTTGCCACTACGCCCGACAGCACCATGGCGGTCTGCCGGCGAAGGGCAACGGCGGCTCGGATATCGGCGGCCATCGGCGCTCGGCCGTCGCCCAAGGTGCCCCGGTCTTCGGCTTCGTCGCCGTACCGATTGACGCCACCCAACTTCACCCCCAGCGCTGCAGCGTACGCTGCTTCGATGACACCTCCGTTCGGCGACGGATGCTGACGCGCGTCTCGTTGGATCGTCTCGCCGACCACCTGCGCAGCCCTCGGGCGGCACAACGCGACCGCTGCAGCCGCGACGCGCGCTGGCAGGAAATTGAGCACATCGTCCAGTCGCGCGCTCGCCCAACCAAAGTGTTCATACCGCTCGCTGTGATGGCCGATCATTGCGTCGAGCGTGTTCGTAGCCCGATGCGCCAACACGGCTGGCGCTCCGCCAACAACGCCCAACATCATCGACGACACGACGGCGTCGACGCTGTTCTCGGCCACCGACTCGATGACGGCGCGGGCAATCTCCGACTCCCCGAGGTCATCAGGTGTGCGGCCCGCGAGCGCGCACAACGCCTTTCGCGCTGCGGGCAGGTCGCCGGCAGCAAGGTGGTCGGCGATGCCCAGGGCCTCGGCGTCAAGCATTCGACCAGCAGATGCGAGCGCTGTCGCCGCCGCGGTCGCGAGCAATGGGCCCATCAGCCGCCGGGCACCGAAGCCGACCGCCATTGCCGCGCCGACACCGACGGCGAGATGCACCACGCCAGCAGCACGCGTGTCGCGGTACGTCCGGCGCTCGACAGCGATCATCGCCGAGCCGAACCTGGCGACCGGATGCCACGCGAGAGGAGGCTCGCCGACGGCCGAGTCGATGGCCACCCCGGCGACCGCCCCCAACCCGCTCACTGTGCACCGACCGCCACGAACGCCGACATCGCTCGATCGAAGTCCGCCGGACGCGGCACAGCGACGCGAGCGAACCCGGGCAACCCGAAGCTGGTGCAATCGCGCACGACAACGAGGTGCGCAAGGAGGGCCTCGCGTAGGTCGGGTTGTTCAACCACCACCCAGTTGACATCGGTGTCGTGTACGAAAAAGCCGAGGGCACGGAGCGCTGCGACGAACTCCGTCCGCAGGCGAGCCACGTCTGCGGACCAGCTCTGCAACTCCGTCTGGGCCAGCAACTCGGGAACCACCGCCAACGCAAGTCCGTTAACCGACCAGCGCGGCTGATCCTCAGCGAGCGCGACGGCCAGCTCCACTGACGGCGCAATCACGTAGCCGAGGCGCAGCCCGGGGCATGACCACAGCTTCGTCATCGACCCCAGGCGCCATGCGTTAGCGTCGCCACGACTCCAGCGACCTGTCGCTAGCGGGTAGAACGCTTCGTCCCACACCGCTGCCGCTTCATCGTCGCCGACCAGATTGCCCAGTGGATTCGACGGGTTCGACCGCCATCGACCGGCCCCTTCGACTACCTCCGCGAGGTGCCGTCGGTACAACGAGAACTCGGGCTCGACAATGTCGCCGCGACCGAGTTGACGCGCCACCAACGCAATTGCCTCGGAGCCACCATTGGTCAGCAACAGCAGGCGCGGGTCGATGGCCAGTACTTCGGCCAACGCCTGCGTGGCCATTGTTGGGTCGGGATAGCGGGCCAGCGCTGGCAGGTGCCGGGTCAGTAGATCGCAGTCGGGCGCGAACACTGGGTTCATGCTGGCCGACAACTCGATCAGGTCGTCAACGTGCAGCCCCATTGCCGCAGCCACGACCGACGCATCGCCCCCATGAGATTCGCAAGCCACCCGCGCCACCGTACCCAATGAGTACGCTGCGTCCATGAAGCGCCTGATTCTGCTTGTAGCCATCATCGCCATGGTCGCCATCGCCGCCAAGAAATTGAAGTCGTCCTGAGCGTCTCGCTACTCTGCTCTCAGACGGTGCTGCAGCTATCGCACAGTCCAACCACGAATGGGCCGACAGCAGCTTCGTTCTACCGACGTTATGGATGTGGATCAGCTGGACGTTCTGCAGACGGCGCACCTCGGTGGCGACCGTCTGGTACGGATGACCCGTTCGGTCCGCGAGTTCCTCGACGGCCCACGAGCGTGACGGGTCGACGAGAACAAGCGCGAGGAACTCCCCCTGGAGCCGCGATCTGAAGATCGGGAGGAGGGGCGGACCGATTGAGCCGAGCGTGCTCCGGAGGATTCAGTCTACGCAGGGGAGCAGGTTGCTGGGTCCACCGGTAACTACGAAGACCCCACACTTTGCCGGTTCGATGTTCTCTAAACCCCCTATCTTTGTACGCACACAGTGGTCTGAACCCCCAGATATCGACCCCCGCCAAGTGGTCCATCTCCCGTGCGACGGATTCGCCTCCCGCGACCTGCGACGCGCGTTGATATTGGGCCGCGAGTTCACCCGCGTGGTCGATCAAACCTCGCCAGCAAGGCGGGTGTGGCTGCTTGACGAGGTGAGCGCGATCCGATCAGCGGCTGGACTGCGGTCCTGAAAGCCGCACGCGATGGCACCACGTTCGGCGACGACACCGTCGTAGCGACAGGAAGCCGCGGATCCACCAGCGACGACGTGGAAGGCAACCTGCTCGCCGGACGCGCCGGCCTGGCCGACTCGCGTCGAGTACGCCACCTGTTGCCGATGACGTTCCGGGCATTCGCCGACGCCACGCGACCCGGCTTGGTGTTACCCGGCCCCGTGCATCCAGCGCACCTCCAGGACACGTCCGTCGCGCACACCCTCGACGAGGTCCGGTTCGACCTTGACGCCTACGACCTCGCGTGGCAGGACCACCTCACCTGTGTTGGGTTTCCCCGAGCTGTTCACGAGCGCACTAGGAGCGGGGCCGTCAGCGATGGGTTCATGCGCGACCTCGCCGCCTGGCTGCGCCGCGACATCGACCCCGACGCACCAGCGGAGTCCATCCCGCTACTCCTCGACGGACTTGCGACCAGGTCGTCCAGCCCAATGAGCCAGCGCAACGCTGCCGCCGACCTCGGATACACCCCCGACACGTTCACGCTGCGTCTCGCTCGTCTGGTGCGGAGCTTTGCGGGGCTGTGGTGCCCCCAACGCGACGACCGCGGCCGGATCGTTCAGGGAAGCCAGGCGAAGCTCTATCTCAGCGACCCGATCCCTACTGGCTGCCGAGCCGGGTCCACCCAGGGTGCGACGAACCAGACATGACCAAGCTCACCGAAGCAACCATCGGCCTGCACCTCGCCCGCGCCATCGATCACATCGACGAGGGTCGCCTCACCGCCAACGACACCATCGGCTACGCCCGCAGCGGCGATAGCAGGTGGCGCAGCGACGCCCGCACTATCGAAGGTAAGTACGGCCAGGGCATCCTCGCCAACAAATCGATCCTCAGCACCGACCACCCCACCTGGGCTATCCCGGCACCCCTTCTCGCGCTCTTGCTGCAATAGGCGCAAAGCTGGAGATGTGGAGTCATGGACGCTTGAGATCGGCGGACCTCGCAGCGATGGAACATATAGCCGCTCACGCCGACACTCTGGTTAGAAGGCGCCCGAGAGCCATCTCCACAATTCAGCTCGTACGCGGTCACTGGGGCATCGAAAACCGGGGCCAAGACGTTTGCGACGTGACCTACGACGAAGACCGATCCCAGGCCTACACCGGCATCGGCCCACGAACCCTGGCCACCTGCCAAAACCTCGCCAGCAGCGCACTACGCCACCGCGGCCACACCAACATCGCCAAAACAATCCGCCACACCACCGCCGCAACGAAGGCGAGCGAGGATGAGGCGAAATCGTCCGACCTTTGGCGTTGGACTGTCATTGACAACAACCCAACGCCAAAGCTCAGCCCTCGGGCTGAGTTGGAGCACCGGATGTGTTCGCTCACGATGCGCGTTGTGATCGTCGACGGGCTGAGGTGGCGAGACGCGCGACTGAGGGGCAGTCGGCCGGGGACCGGGTCTCCGCCGTGGCGAGTTCGAATCGCTGATCGCGGCGACACGTGGAGGCACGTGTCGCTACGTACGCACACGTGTCGCTACGTACGCACACGTGCCTCCACGTGTGGACCACGCCACACCACCACCGGAGCGCGAACATCACATCACATCATCACCACCACCAGAACCCCCCAAGCGGTCTCATCTGACTGGCGGAACCCCGGTCCCTTACAGCCTGGCGAGCGACGACCCGAACGGCGACGGAGGCTGCAGAGATGACGCGTCGATGGAGATCTGGGGCGGACCGACCGGACTCATTCCGGTGCCAGGTTTCGAAGACATCGTTCAACTCTCCGTCCAGTCACGCGACCTGCTTCTCCACAACGAGAAGGCATTGACCGCCGACAACGCATGGTCGAACTGCATGGCTACACATGGCTACACATGGCTACCAGTACGACAGATGGGTAGTCGCACCGGCCAGATTTCTAAGTCCGGCCAGCGAAGTGTCAGCACGAGAAATCAAGCAAGCAACGGTCGATGCCCAGTGGCGTGACACGAACGGTTTTGAGCGAACTCTCGTCGAATCTGAGTCAGTTATCCACGACCAGTTGATCGCTGACTCGCCGCTGGTTCAAGGATTCCGAGAGCGATTGCGGGACGCAGTCGAACGAGCAAAGGGCTACAACTCTCCGGACTGAACGGACAATTCGCGCCCGTTCGGACCGACGCTCACGATATAACGCGATGAGTAGATTGCGCTCACACCGAGTTCAACACTCGATGTCGTCGCGTCGATCCGGGTCGGGAACGAATCAAACCAGCCCCGTTGGCCCAACAGCACAGCAAACGGCAAACGCCATCGGCTGCGCGCTCCAAGATCGAGACTCCACGACACACCATGGGCATGGTCCCCCGGCGAGCTGAGCCGTAGGCGAACGCTAAAGACCTGTGTCCGCTCGAATCCTCCGCCCACGCTCAGGGGGATCTGGTACAGCGGGTCGTCGGCCTCGATATCGACGCCCAGAAAGGCGAACAGGTCGGAGCTAGCCACCGAAATCGGCGAGCCGGAATCCAACACGCCGAGCACCGCCGGAAGCTCCGCAGCAACAATCAACGGCACCACTGGCCGCAAGATTGGTGAGCCGTCGACGTGGACCGGCTCACCAAGATCCTGGTGGTGGTACAACCACGTATCACCCATCGATAATGGTCGGTCAGCTCAGCCCGACGGACAACGGATCGTCTGCACCCGGAACACGCTGAATGGTGTCGGCGCACAGACCAGCCCTCGCAAGACGCTCGAGCAGGGCACCAAGCTCCTCCGAGTCCGCGACTACGTTCCCGGCGTCGTCTAGTGCCACCCATCGACCCCGGAAACGTTCAACGAGCTCAGCCCTCACTCGGTGATCAGTACCAGCGCTCCGCCCTCGCGCAGCGAGACGGCGTTCGCTGACATGCCGTGCCCTCAATTGCCCTTGTCGGGGCCTTTCTCATTCCCAGCAAAAATCCCCGGCTGTGACCATTCTGTGACCAATCGGCGGATGTTGCCGATCGAAACAAGCTCCGACCTGCATGTTGTTGGCGGAGGTGGACGGGAATCCGCTTGATTTCGCGTATGCCCAGGTAGTCGGCTTGCAATCAGGTCGTCGAGCCGATTTGAGACTTCCACTGAGACTTATCGGCCCGCCGGACGCACCAGCTCCATGGTCGGCGCACGCCGGCAGTCGTGCGGAGCGGTGCGCCATTCCGCCACGAGCGCCGTGAAAGCGTTCGGCGACCGACGGACTTCAGTCACGTCACCGACATGGTTGTCGCGAACGACGGCCCAACGGGGTGGGGTCTCCGGTCAGACGAGAAGACGTACGTGAACAATTAGGGGCCGCTGTGACCATCAACGACGAAGACGCCACGCTCGCAAACGACGGGTGCCGCCTGCTGACGATTGAAGCTGCTGCGGACTTCCTCGCCATCAGCCGAGGCGCGGTGTACCACCTCCTCGATCGAGGCGAGGTGGCGTCGATTCACATCGGACGGTCGCGCGGGATCGCACTGGCCGAGTTGCGACGCTTCGTCGCCAAGTCCGGGCAGGTACCCATGAGTGCGGCGAGCTGACGATGGCTGAGTGCTGCGTTCGACACGACGAATGTGCGCCGTGCGGGTTGCCATCACGGACGTGAACCTACGTTGGTTCGAGCGGCGCGGCGCATGAGGAGTCGGTCGGCTCGTTGGCGGAAGATGCGGAATCCGTGCTCGCGGTACAGCCGCTTGGCGACCTCGTTGGGGTCGGCGACTTCCAACACGATCGTTGCTGATGCTTGGTCCGCGCGTTGTTCTACTTCTCGCATGAGTGCGTCGCCGATACCGCGGTGTGGCTCGGTGGCGACATCGGAAAGCACCCATGTTCGCGGCGAGGTGCCGTAGGCGCGGTGTGCTCGAATCTGGCGTTCGCACCGCGGGGCGAGCAGAAGTGACGAGATGCTGGCGACCACGACTGCCGCGAGAGCAAGGGCGAGCTGGCCGCCGGCAATGCCCACGAACATCACCACAACGGCTGGAACAAGAGTTGCGATGAAGGCAACGGTCGTCCGGACCGCATGGCCGGCTTCGGTGAGGAGCGCAACGCCGCCATTGGGGTGGGTGATTCGTTGGTCGGCGCTGAGCAGTCGCAGCGCGGACGCGAGTGGGTGCTTGTTGAACCGTCGGGCATGGAGCCGCGCGGCGTCCGTGAAGCGCAGTGGTGGTCTACTCGCTGGCGCGGTGGGCGGAGCGGATGACGAGGTCATTGGGCTGGTGGTGCGGGCACGGGAATGCGTCGAGGTTGATGCTGTGGCCGGCGGCGACGGCGATCGGAATGAGGCATCCGCAAGGATGACTGGGCAGCACCACAGTCGAGGGCGAACGCCCCGTCAGAGGATCGGGCTGGTCGCTGGAGGGTTGGGCGGTCAGCCACACCGCCTGTGGTTCGCCGGTTCGGGGTTCGTGGATGACATCCACGTCGGTGAGCACGCGCAGGGTGATGGTGGCGCGTTGCGAGCCTGGGTGGCGGTCGATGTCGATGATCCCGATGGGGACGGTCGGGTCGAGGGTGCTGAGGTGTTGTGCGAGTTGTCCGACGGTGAGCATCGGTTGGTCTCCGTTCGTGGGTCGGCGTGTCAGGTAGTGCGACCTGGGTGCCGTGGCTTGCTTGAGGGGGAAGTGTTGGTTCGCTTCTTCGACGGCGACTCGCGTTCGGTTGGCTTTGATGGTTCGGTGACGGTGAGCACGTAGTCGAGGAAGCCGGGGATGGATGCTGCGACGTGTCCGGTTGATGGTGCGACGATGATGCCGCGGTCGAGGAGGCGGTTGCGGACGGCGCTGAGCGCTGTGATGGGTTTGCCGAGTGCGTCGGCAATCTGGCCGGTTCGTACCGGATCGCTGGTCGAGATGCGCGCCATCGCGGTGAGGTAGGTCTGTTCGCCGGCGGGCAGCTTCTTCCAGCGGGCGACGTACAGGCCGCGTTCGCTGTCGTGACGGGCGAGGTCGATGGCTTGGTTGGCGTCGTCGAGCGTGATGCGCGGGTGGCTGTCGGAGGTTTGCCAGGCGTAGTCGCCGAAGAGCTGAACGAAGTACGGGTAGCCGCCGGTGGCGTCGGCGAGCACGGTGAGGGCGTCCCCGTCGAAGGGTCGACCCGCCGAGTCGGCGGGGCCGGCGAGTGCTTGCAGGGTGGCGTCGTTGTCGAGGTTGTCGATCGGGTGGAACGCCATGCGTTCGCCATAGGTGACGGCGTCGGTGACGAGCCCGGGTGTGTCTGGCAGCCCGCCGAACACGATCATCGCGGTGAGTTCAGGTCGGCGGCTGAGGTCTTGCATGATCGGTCCGAACACTGAGAGTTCGTCGGGATGCACTTCTTGGACCTCGTCGACGAGGATCATCAGTCCGCGCCGGTCCTTCGTGCAGTGCTCGGCAACTGCCAGCACTGCGCTGGCGAACTGTTGGGCGATGGGGATCGCGTCGCGCCGTTCGCGTTTGGATTCTCGTCGGTAGACGCCGAGGTTCAGGGTCTGGGATTCCTCGCCCCATCGTTCGCGCAGCTCGACGAGTTCGCGGCTCATCTTCTTGGTCAGTCCGGCGCAGCCGTGGAGTTGTTCGACGATCGCGCCGATCGGATCACCGGGTGAGCGGGCCTCGTGACGGACGACAGCCCACTTGCGTTCGATCGCGATCGCCGCATACCGGTCGAGGAGCACGGTCTTGCCGACGCCGCGCGGGCCGTACAGGACTTGGAACGACTGGCGCCGGTTGCCACTCGTCCGGACCGCGGTCTCGACGAGTTGCACGAGGTGCTGGCGGCCGGCCAGCAGCGGCGGTTGGGTGGCGAATCCTGGCCGATACGGGCTCGGTGTCGACATCATCGCTCCTCTCGATAGGCAACGATAACACAACCCGTTTATAAGAAGCTATCGACTATCGCACTTCGCTGACGTCGCGCTGCCAGCCGGGTAGGGGTGGGGAGTGTCGCTGATGAAGGACTCGTCAATCGCGCTACGTCAGCCGGTCCGTTCGTCGCGCCTCCAGACGTTCGCGACGAGCCAGTTCGCGAGCGATTGCGGCACCAACGAGGTCTTGCACGCTGATGTCGTCCTGGCGGGCGCGAACTCTCAGCCGCTTGATCAGCGAGCGAGGCAGCTTCGTGGCCAGCGGGTCGATTGGTTCGTCTCGTTCGATACGAGGGCGCGGCACAGCGCGAGAATACGACCGCTCGCAGGCGACTCGTGCACCCGAGGCCGCCGCTGCCTGGCCACCCCCGGATACCGGCTTACTTGTATGCCCCACCCGCGAAAAACGAGCTCGGCAGCGGTGATACCGTGAATCGTCCGGAGGTCGCCATCCTCCACACCACGCCAACTCAAACGGCGGTGGATGACCTGGAACAGCGCGGCCCCAGAGCAGGAACCATCGGTGCTGGCCTGAGTATCGTGGCCCTGCTCGCGGTTGTGTACGTCGGCCGGGCAGAGGTGCTGATGATGCCGGCGCTCGGGATGACCGCGATCACTGCGGCCGTGATCGATGCTCGCACACTTCGGATTCCGAACTGGCTGACCGGCACGGGCGCTGTCGTCTTCACTGTTCTCAGTGTCCATCTTGTGGTTGTGGAGAACGCCGCGTGGCAGCCGATCGTGGCGGGAGCGGCGATCATGGGTGGGCCGCTCCTCGCGGCACATCTCGTCAGCAAGTCGCGCACACCGGGGCTCGGCGATGTCAAGCTCGCGACTGTGCTCGGCGCGCCACTCGGCGCCGTCTCACCGGCTGCCGCGTATTGGGCACTGCTCATAGCGATGACGATCGGTGCCGCGTTCGGATTCATCTACCAGCGGGCGACGAAGCGGCTGGCGTTCCCCCTTGGCCCAGCGATCTCGCTAGCATCCGTCTTGACAGCGTTCGCATTCGGTCTCGCCGGCTCGAATGGGGTGTGGGCGCTGTGATCGCGATCGCGACCGATCGCCTCCTGCCGACCTTCGGCTGCGCACCTGCGCATCGCCGAGAGGAGTTGTCATGATGCGATCCCGCCCAGCCTTCTCGTTCATCGTCGTTGCCGCGCTCGTGCTCGGTGCCTGCTCGAGCAGCGAAAGTTCGAACGGCGACCCGACCGTGCCGATCCCAACCGCTGGCACGTCACCGAACATCACGACGTCGACCAGCACTCCGTCGGGTGACCCTCCGACCGGCTCGACGACAACCTCCACCAGTTCGGCAACAAGCAATGCGCCGACTGCAACGGCGACAACGACAGGTGGGCCAACGACCACCCTGGTTCGACCGGCCGACCTGGTGACCGACCCCGACGATCCGAACAACCTGCACACCAGCCTGCCCGAGCATCAGCCGATCATCGACGCCTACGTCGCCGCGATCAACGCCGAACTCATCACCTACTCGCGGTGGCCGCTCGACCCGACCAGCACCGAGCTCATGGGCGCCCCGATCAGCGACGCGATGAGATCTCGCGAGAACAGCGGGCTAGTCGAGCGAACGCAACTGCACCAGGTACTCGACATTAACGGCGGGATGACGCTCCGGCCGTAGGTGGTGGAGAACGACGATCCAACTCGGGCCTTCGTCTGGGATTGCCAGATCGACGCCACCTTCTGGAAGGACAAGGACACAGGCGCGAAGGCACCGCCCGACGCTTGGCCGAACAACGGCCCGCCAGGTGTGGAGGTCGGGATCTCGGCCGTGATGGTTCTCGTCGAGGGCGAATGGCTCCTTGACGACGGAGGACTCGAGCCGCGCGCATGCGAGTGAAAGCGCTAGCCGCGGCTGTCGCGTTTGTGATCGCGACCGCTCCGTCTTCAGCGGTGTGGGCTGTGCCCGGCCCAAGCCCGAATCCAGATCCACCGCCTCAGCCGGGGCCAATCACGGTGCAGTACCGGAATGGGTCGGGTGGTCTGTCGTCGACGACGTCGATTCCAGTGGGGTCGGCGTTCCGTTCGGTTGGTGGGTCGGATCGCGCTCCTTGCACGTTCATGTACCTCGGCCTCGACCCGGATGGCGACGGCCCGCTGCAGCCGATCTACGAGCCCCGTGAGTCGTTGCAGTGGATGTTCCGTGAGACGACCGACACGGTGGTGGAGCTCACTGCTGAGGAGTGGGCCGCGGTCGCAGAATTGGGTGGCACCGATGTGGCGTCGGTGTTCGCAACGTATGGTCGTGTTGAGTCGGCATACCGCCGGTTCGACGTGTACTGCGTCGGTACGCAGGGCTCTCGGGCACGACGATCAACTCGTTGGTGACGTCGACGCTGGTGTCGATTCGTGACGTGTTCTGGGACCCGTATGCGCGGATCGGCACGTTGTGGACGGGTCTGCAGTTGGATCGCCCGGTTGCGTTGACGGTGCCGGACAGCGGGCTGTTCGGCGGGCTGCCGGTGAACATGCCGGCAACTCTGTCTCGACACCTTCATCGAGCACTACAACCACCACCGGCCACACCGCTCACTCCCACACCACACCACCCCCGCCGTCGCCTACACCAGCCGACCCAAAGCCCGCCCCGGCAACGAACAACCAGCCAGCGAGTTCCGCGTCCGCCACGACCGCATCCACACCGGACGCGTCAGCCTGCGCGTCAACGGCCAACTCCACCACATCGGACTCGGCCGAACCCTCGACGGAACCCGCATCATCCTGCTCATCGACCACTACGACATCCGCGTCATCCACGCCACCACCGGCGAAATCATCCGCCAACTCACCATCAACCCCGAACACCGCTACCACGGCACCGGACGGCCCCCAGGCGGCCCCAAAGGACCCCGCAAAACGAACAGAACCGGACCCTGATGCAGGTCCGGTCTGTCCTCAATGTCTCGCGACGTCACAGGGCGCCCCCGGCAGGATTCGAACCTCCGTCTACGGTTTAGGAACCCTCCAGTCAGGACGAGTGTTCGACCAGCTCAGACATGGTGACAGGGTCCTGTCGGGTACTCTCATCCCAAAGCCTTCCCAAAACTACGGGTCACTCGAGGTCAGTGGCTGCAAGTTGATTGGTGGTGGATGATGGTTCGCCCGATGCAAACGGTCAAGGTCTACGGCGTCCAGGATCGGCGTTCCACCACGCAAGCCAAACTGCCGTGGGTGGTGCGCTACACGATCGAGGGTCGCCATCGGAGCAAGTCATTCCGCACTCGAATGGAGGCTGACCGCTACCGAGGTCTGCTGTTGCAGGAGGTTCAGGCGGGCGGCCGGTTCGACGAGGCCACGGGCGAGCCGGAGTCGTGGCAGACGCCGCTTGCCGAGGCTCGTGTTCACGAGTGGTCGCGGCGCTGGCTGGGCGAGCAGTGGCAGGAGTGGCAACCGCGCCACGCGGGCATCAGCGACCGAGGCACTTGCCCGGTTCATCACCATCGCCGTCGAGCATGGCGCGAAGCCACCCGAGGGTCTGCGCGTATATCTCCAGTCCGCGTTGTCACC
>JANYDH010000212.1 GCA_025359865.1 Actinomycetes bacterium
GCAACCACCACCACACCCAACTCCACCAACAACACTGGAAACTCCACCTCCACCCCAACCGCACCCTCACCATCACCTACCCCAACGGCACCCAAACCACCACCACACCACCCACCCGAAAACCCGGCCCACCACCGTGACAGCCGGGCCGCAGCCGGGCGCAGGGCGAGCGTGCGCGGCCAGGCGGACGCGGGTCGGGCGCAGGCCAGGCGCAGGCCGACAGTGCATTCAGCGCGGCCGGGCAACCTGGCGACCGGGCAACCTGGCGACCGGGCCGACCTGGCGACCGGGCAACCTGGCGACCGGGCCGACCTGGCGACCGGGCCGACTTGGCCACAACCGGCTGAGTGACCAGATTCGCGCCAAGCGTTGACAGGACAGGCCAAGCGTTGACAGGACAGGCCAGTCGGACGATGCGGGTCAGGATGGCGCTCCAAGGCGCGCAAGGATCATGCGGGCGGGACCGTGCCGGTGGGGCCTCGCTCGGGTCACTATGGGCAACGACTATTGTTGGCGGGATGCTTGACCACCTCTCGATTCAGTGCGTCGACGTCGCAGCCTCGGCTTCGTTCTACGACAGCGTGTTGGCCTCGATCGGCGGTGGCCGGATCATGGACTTCGGTGAGGTCATCGGTTACGGGCGCAACGACGCTCCCGAGTTCTGGATCGGGCCGCTCACACCGCTCACCAGTGGAGCAACGAACCGCGAGGTTCATGTCGCCTTCTCCGCCGCAGGGCGGGCCGAAGTTGGGGCGTTCTTCGAGGCCGCCGTTGCAGCCGGAGCCGAGGTGTTGCACGAGCCACGCCTGTGGCCTGAATATCACCCGAACTACTACGGTGCGTTCGTCCGAGATCCTGATGGAAACAACGTCGAGGCCGTGAGCCACGGCATCGAATAACTCGACGACCGGCCAGTCCACCGCTCAGCCAGGGAACCACCCGTTGATATCGACCACCAGATCGGTCGGCACCAGGCTGAAGAAGCAGAGCTGTCCGGTGGCCGACAACGGCACGATTACCGCGTTCGACACAGTCTGTCCTGCGGCATAGTTCACGCTGGCCACCTGCCGCTTGACGCCGCACGGAAACACCGTCACGAAACCTGCGGCGGCGGGGTTGGTGACAGCAACGTTCAACGACACCGCCCCGACGCCTGCGACCGGCGTGATCGCAACGCCGCCGTTGGTCAAACCGGTCATCTGAACGATCAACGGCTGACCAGGCCCCACGGTCACGGCCAGAACCGTTTGCATTGCCGCCGGCGATTGACCGGGCCGGGTGTCGAACACCCGACCTGGCCCAGCAGCCACGAACCCGCTTCCGGTGGCGAACCAGCCATTGATGTCGACGACGATGTCGGTTGGAACCAGGCTGAAGAAGCACAGCCGTCCGTCGGCTGACAGCGGCACTACGACCGCATTAGAAATCGTCTGTCCTGCCGAGTAGTTGACGTTGGCCACTACCGCAGCGGACCCGCACGGGTGGACGGTGAGAAACCCAGCCCCTGACGGGTTGGTGACCGAGACGTTCAGCGACACAGCCCCGACCCCTGAGACCGGCGTGACCGCGCCGGGCAAGCCAAGCATCGCCACGGCAAGTTCGGAGCTAGGTGACACCTGTACAGCGGGAACGGTGCGCAGCGCACCGGGCGACTCCCCCGGCCTGGTATCGAACACCCGCTCCGGGCCAACGGGTGTGAACCCTGCCCCGGCTGCGAACCAGCCGTTGATGTCGACGACAAGATCGGCAGGCTGCGAGGTGAAGAGGCACACCGTGCCATCGGCTGACACTGGCGCGATCACGGCATTCGAGACCGTCACATTGGCCGCGAATCCAACGCTCGCGACCAACTTCCGAACGCCACAGGGATACACCGTGACGAATCCCGCATCGGTGGTGTTGGTGACGGCGACGTTCAACGACACCGCGGCGATGCCCGAGGTTGGAGTGAGCACACCCGTGGCGGGTGTGCCGAGGCCAGCGATGTGCACCGTCAGCGGAGCACCTGGCACGACCCGTTGTTGGGGTACGCCCACCAGGTTGATGCCACCGGGACGCGTGTCGAATACACGCTCAGGCCCAACGGGCACGAACGACAACCCTGGAATCGATGGGATCGGACTGACAGGCACCGGCACAGGCACCGGGACCGGGACCGGGACCGGGACCGGCGCCGGCACGCCGCACTGGTAGATCGATAGGTCGTCGATGAACCAGCCACTCTCGGAACCGAGAGAGTCCGTTCCAATCACGAACTGCAGCCTGACCGTTTGTCCCGTAAGCGAACTGACGTCGTAGCGGGTGGTCTGATAACCAGGGCTTGCTGCCGCGAACCCCGACAGTCCACGCAGCGGATTGCTGTCTCCCGGATAGGTGCTGATGGTGTGGTTATACCCGTTGATCGGTGATGTCGGCAGCGTGGAAATGTCGGTGAACGGACCGCCGTTGACGCTGTAGCGCACCACACCGCCGTCGTAGAACTCAGATGGCTGCCCAACCGCGTTCTCGCCGGACTCGAAGTTAAACGAATGATCGAACCGCAGGTACGTCGTGCCGGCACCGACAGCGACAGCGGTGGTCATGTGGATCTCGGATTGTGTGGTGATTCCGAGATCTGGCCCGAGCATCGAGTGAGTGCCGCTTTGCGACGATGCTGCGGTCGGCCTCCATACCGCATCGGCAATGTTCTGCGCGCTTGACGGTGAGGTGACCGCAGACGTGGCCCACGCCGTCGTGTTCTCGAAATCGTCGGAGAACGCCGTGCTGACCACCGCCTGAGCGGCGGGGCACGCCGGTGCCGTCAGCCTGGCCCCGCTCGCGACCGGAGCAGTGCCCATCTCGGTCGCCAGTACCGCCTGACCTACGCTCGCACAATCTGCGGCGGTGAGCACCGGCGCAGCGCCAGCGCCGATCAGGCTCGCACATGCCTGCGGCAATGCGTGCGACAGATCGAGGTAGTCGCTTCCTGCGGTGAGCAGCGTGGTCTGCGCCTGGTAGTAGACCTTGGCGGTCTTCGTTTCGCCGATGCCCGCAATGACCTGGCCGTTGAACGATCCACCGACCGCCATCAGGTACGCGGCTTTGTTGTTGACCCCGCTGTTCGTATGAACTCCATACCCGTCGCTCGCTGACCCGGAGAACAACGGGCTCGTCATCCGGTCTGGGTCACCGAACATGGTGGGGTTCGACATGCTGCGGATCGGACTCCCCAGGTCTTCACCGAGGAACCAGTTCTGGTGATCAGCAGCACCGGGCGGCAGCATGGAGAGTTGGACGAGTTCACCCATCACATCGGACATCGACTCGTTGATGGCACCGGCATCGCTGTAGTACAGCAACTCAGACGTGTACTGGGTGACACCGTGGGTCAACTCATGTGCGACGACGTCGAGTCCGTTCGCGAACCCGTCGCCATACACCATCTGGTCGCCGCTCCAGAATGCATTGCTGTACGGGCACTGCTCCCCCGCTGGACAGAATCTGACGGTGGATTTCAATGGCAGGTCGAAGCCATCGACACTGAGCCGACCGAGCGCCAGACGGTAAAAATCGTAGGTGGTGTGCGTGTTCTGCATCGCGACGTTGACGTCGTTGACAGCCGCGGGCAGACCGGTGGTCACCGCGCCGTTGACAGTGGCCACAGCGAACCCAGCGGTACAGGTGAACGCATTGCTCGTAACGTTGTGGTTGTCGCAGATCTGTTGGTTCTCGACATCGTGTCGCTGCGAGAAATGCAGTGCGGGGTCACCGGTGTGGGCGTCGACCAGGACGAGTCGGCTCACGTCGCCCAGTGCGGTGCGCACCTCGATCCGCCACACCAGTCGCGGCCCGGTGTCCGGCGCGCTCGAACGCAACAACGCCGGGTCGTAGATCCACAACTCCGGCTCGGTGGTGGTAAGACCGGCGACATCGACGGCGTCATTTCTCGCTGTGAGCATGAGAGCCGTGACGCGTGCAGCGGCCGCTGACACGGTCGGAATGGAGTCGACGTTGAGATCCGGCACGGCTTGGCCGACACTCGACGTGACGCCACCGTTGTCGGCGACCGACACCACGATCTCTCCGGCAAGCACCGGGACTCCGTGATACATCTGCTGATAGCGAACCGCTGTGGCTTGGAGGCCGTCGGTACGACGGTCTTCGACGAGATCGGTCTTTGGAGCATCGACACCAAACGCTGTGCCATACCGATCGACGAATCCACGCGCGATATCGCCGGGGTCACCGTCGTCGGGAGGGGTCAGTGGGCGATGTGCTGCGGCCCCGACGAATGTCACCGCTCCACGCAGTCCATCGGGCGAAATGGTGACGGTATTGCCGTGGAGGGAGTGCAGCGGGCCAAGCACTGCCGTGCGGGATTGGTGAGGAATCGACCGACGAATCGACCGACCGGCGAACGATGCAGCATCGACCGAACCGAGCGGTACCGCGATAATGACGAGCATCACAAGACCGGCGCACGTGCGGCTGGTCGATCTGGAGCCTCTCGATGTCACATCATCCCTCGCCAACGATGTTACGCCGACCCGACCGTTTGACAAGCAACATGGCCGTGTCGGCACGGTGGACGAGCTCGTCGATGTTGGCGCCCCGCCCCACGATGGCGAAGCCGATACTGGCGGTGACTCGATCGACGCGGAACCGTTTCGGCATGGGGGCGGAAACCGCATCGAGTAGGCGTTGCGCAAGTTCCGCTACGACGTCTCGACCGGCATCGGTAATGGCGACCGCGAACTCATCGCCCCCGAGCCGGCCGATCAGGTCGCCGGGTCGAACCGTGAGACGCAGTCGGCGAGCCACTTCTGTCAGTACATCGTCGCCTCGCGCATGGCCGAACTGGTCGTTGACATCCTTGAAGTGATCGAGGTCGAGGTACATCACCGCAATCGCCGAGCGCCTTGCCAGCCTGGCGAGCCGCTCGAAGAAGTGACCGCGGTTGGCGATGCCGGTCAGCGAATCGTGTGTCGCAGCATGGACAAGCCGGGTCTGTGAAGCGTGGCGTTCGAACGCAACGCAGGCGAGGTCGAGGAGTTGCAACCAGTGGTCGGTCGTGGAAGGTGTCCATGATCCGTCCTGCCAGGTTTCCGCCGGCTCGACCGAGACCAGCAACGCCACGATCTCGCCACCGACGGCAATGGCGCCACTGCGTAGCCCCGCGCAACCGAGTTGGGTTACGTGCTTGGCCAGATCGTTGGGCAACTCGGCCGAGGCGACGCTCCTCAATGGTTCGGTGGCGGATCCGAAGGACTCCGCAGCCGTCACGCTGTCCAAGTATGAAACGATCAACTTCACCAGTCGGTCGTCGGCGCGTACGGCATGCACTGCGAGGAATCGTCGCGAATCGACATCACGGTCGGCAGCGATGAACGCTGGACGTTGCGAATGCCCACCTCGGCCGACTCCTAAGGCAATGAGGCGCAGAACAGTGGCGTGATCTGCACCAGCCGCGAGGGCGCGCACCGGTTCGATGTACTGGGTGCGGTCCTGCGCACTGCGGATGCACAGCACCACACCCCGAACGACCGGATCGGTTAGCAGATTACTGATGAGCACGTCGACCTCGACGAAGTGCCCGTCGACGTGCCGAATCCGGAACACCATCGGAAAGTAGCGAATACCGATATGCGTTTGGTTCGCTGCCAACGAGTTGATTGCCCGCTCGACATCGTCAGGATGCAACCATTCGACGATCGATGCACCGTTCGCCTCGCGGGCGGTGATCCCGAAAAGCGTTTCCACTGCTGCACTGGCAAAGATGACGGTGCCGTCGAGATCGACCACGACGGTTGCCGACCGTGAGGCATCGACAACGCGCCGCACATCGATCGCATGATCGAGACCGCTCCCTGATGTAGAATTACCACGCACCGCCATCAGACTAACACCCAGCGCGCTTATAGTTCAAAATAAACCCCCTATGTTTGGGGTATTTTTAGAAGGACTGCACTCTGGGCGGCTCCACCGTCCTCAGACCGAGTTGACCGGTACGACAGCCTTCGCGACTGAGGCCCTCACGACCGGAATTTCGTCATCCGCGAGCGGCGCCATCCAATGCTTGCGCCCGAGAGCAGCAGCAACGTAGGGCCCTAAGGCCAACTCCTTGGCCGCCAATCGTTCGGCTTCGCCGGCATGAAATTCCGGCATCACCTCGGCGGCAAACAACTGCAGTGACGAACAGATGTCGGCATGGGTATTGCGACCGGCTTGTTGGATGAAGATCACTTGATCGACGCCAGCTGCCGACATCGCCCGCAGGTGGCGCGCCGCGTCGGCGGGTGTGCCGATCGCGCTCGCATACCCATCGCCCTGCGCCACCGCTTCGGCTGCAACAGCATCGGTCACGTCACCACGCTGACGCTGGAAGTCCTCCCACAAAGTGGTGCGGCCAGGTACTGCATCCTTCGCAACCAGCGCGTTGAGTGCATACCGAAAGAACTCGAACCCTTCGAGACCATTACGGATGGCCTGTGCCCGGTCCTCATGCAACGAAAAGCTGGTGACGAGCGCGATATTGGCGTTGACCGTGTGACCGACCGGCACGCACTCCTCGCTGCGGATGATGTCGTAGTAGATGTTGACCCAGTGTTCAGCCTCGGCCGGGTCGACGAAACTGAAGGCCAAGGCCCCGAGACCGGACCGTGCGGCCAGCTCGATCGTCGAACGATTCGTGCAGGCAATCCACATCGGAGGGTGCGGCTTCTGCACGGGTTTCGGCACCACGTTGCGGCACGGCATCGAGAACCCGTCGCCTTCGTAGCCGGGGTACGGCGTCATCGCCATCATGTTCGCGATTTGCTCGCCCGCCTCGAGGCTCAGAGCACGCTTGTCCTTGGCCGGAACCCCGAACCCACCCAGCTCGAGTCGAGTGGCGCCCTCACCGATTCCGAATTCGATACGACCGTGCGAGATCACATCGAGCGTGGCCACCACCTCTGCCGTCCGAGCCGGCGGGTTGTACGCGGGCGGGGTGTGGCGGATGCCATGACCGAGCCTGATCCGCTGCGTTCGCGCCGCAGCAGCCGCAAGGAACACCTCGGGGGCCGAGGAATGCGAGTATTCCTCCAGGAAATGATGTTCAACGACCCAGGCATGATCGAAGCCCAGCCGGTCGGCCAGCTCGACTTGCTCGAGCGCCTCATGAAACAACCGCTCCTCGTCGTCGTCTGCCCATGGCTTGGGCAACTGTTGCTCGTAGAAGACCCCGAACTTCATCCGACCCCCATGCTCGATCCGCCGATACCGCCCCGCACAGCATGATCCATCGTCCGGGCCTCGCCATCATCGAACGGCGACTCGATACACCCTCTCGGGGGTCAGGAACCGACACCCATCCCGACCGACACGGCGGCGAGATCGTTGTCGGTCAGCCCGAGCCAGGCGAGGTCATCAGCGGAGATGACATCGGCGAGGTCGCTGTCTGCCATGAGGTGACTCGCAACCCAGGTGAACCCGGCCGGATCAGTGCCATGCATCGCCGGGCAATCCCGACTCAACGCGACGGCCTCGACCAAGTGGTGCGGGAGTCCCCACATCGACAGCAAGTACGCCCCGATCGCCGGTACCAGAGCCGAGTGCTGCCCCGCAGCGCCGGGCTCGGTTGCCGAGATATCGGCACTCGACGAGGAACCAGTCGGCGGCGCGCTGCTCAGCAGCAACAACGCGCCCACCTCGGCGAGGAACGCCGCGACCCAGATCTCGCGTGCGGTCATCGCCGGGCGATGGGCGCGCATCGCGAGCGCGCAGGCCAGTTCGGCGCGAGCCATGCCCCGCTGCTGCAACCGCGCGATCTCCGCATCCCTCGCCTTCGAGCGCGCCCCGGCGGAACGAAACAGTTCTGCCGAGATCACCAGATCACAGACGGACTGGGCACCGAGGTAGTTGACCGCTTCACCGGGATCGGTGACCGTTCGTGGCATACCGAAGAACGCCGAGTTGGCAATCTGTAGCACCTTGATCGAGATCGCTACGTCGGTTCGGATCAGTTTCGAAATGCGGTCAGGATCGATCGGTAGCGCGGCCAACGCGGCCTGTAACGCAATCACGGTGGCCGATGGCGTCGGTAACGCGTCCATCCCGATGATCAACTCCAAAAGCTCCGGGCTGGTGAGACGATCACGGAGCAGAAGCGAACGGTCGACCGCAGCCTCGAGTTTCGCCGGGTCACATGGCCGCGACAGAAACTGGTGAGCGACAGGCAACTGCCTCGCCGCGTTCGACAGCTGTGCTGTCTCGGCAAGCACGATTCGCACGGCTCCGGGCTGACGGTCGCGCACCTCTGCGAGCAGTGAAGGACCTTGTGTCCCGGGCATGCGGGCATCGGCGACCACCACATCGTACGGTCCGAGCGCAAGAGCATCGAGCGCATCGCGGCTGTTGGTCACGAACGCCATCGACCACCGATCACGCCAGCCGCGCAGCACCTGACGCAGCTGCGACAACACGTCCGGGTCGCTATCGGCGAACAAGATCCTGATCACGAGGCAACCAGCCGGACTCGGCACTTCGGTGGCAAGAACACAACGTGCATGGTTGTTTCATCGGCATAAGTACGCCCATTCATGACCGTCTCTGTATCAGGATTCGGTCATGCGAATGTTAAATCAGCATCAAGACGCCCACGTTCGGTGAGGCGTAGTGCCGGACCCTGGAGTTGGCCTTCGGCGTCTCACCGTGTCAACGAGTAGCCTTGCCTGTCGTGCCCGCGATCGTCATCACCGGAACCGGCCTGTTCACGCCGCCCTACTCGATCAGCAACGCCGAACTCGTCGCGTCGCTGACGAGTGCCACCGAACGGTGGAATGCCGACCACGCGAGCGAAATCGAGCATGGCACAACGGCCGCCCGCTCGGCGCCCGATGAAGAGTTCATCCTCAAGGCCTCGGGGATCCAGTCCCGCTACGTGATGGAGAAAGCTGGGATACTTGACCCCGATCGGCTTCGTCCGCGGTTGGCACGACGCGGCGAAGACGAGCTGGGCATTCAGGCCGAAATGTCGATGCCAGCGATCCGCCAGGCGCTCGCACAGGCCGGGCGCGCAGGCGATGAGGTCGATGCAATCATCGTCGGCTGCTCAAACCTCCAGCGCGCCTATCCTGCGGTGTCGATCGAGATCCAGCACGAGCTGGGTGCCACCGGCTGGGCTTATGACATGAACGTTGCGTGCTCGTCGGCGACGTTCGCGATCCAGGCCGCCTCCGATGCGCTTCAGTCCGGATCAGCCCGCTGCGTGTTGGTGGTCAACCCCGAGATCACGTCGGGCCACAACAACTTTGCGCTTCGCGACTTCCATTTCATCTTCGGCGACGCATGCACGGCCATCGTGCTCGAGCGGGCCGACGATGCAGTAGCCGCCGGCCAATGGCAGTTGCTCGGCACCAAGTTGGCGACCCAGTTTTCCAACAATATTCGCAATGACGCCGGGTTCTTGAACCCAAGCGAGGACGGCGAACGCGATCCGGACGAACTGGTCTTTCGTCAACGCGGTCAGCAGGTGTTCCGCGAGGTATGTCCGATGGTGTCGACCCACATCAAGGACCATCTCCGCGCGCTCGAACTCGATCCATCGATCATCCGTCGATTCTGGCTGCACCAAGCGAACCTCAAGATGAATCAGCTCATCGCGAAGGGCGTACTCGGCAGGATTCCCGACGATGCTGAAGCGCCTGTCATCTTGGATCACTATGCCAACACCAGTTCGGCGGGCTCGATCATCGCCTTCCATCTCCACCGGTCCGATCTAAACGATGACGACCTGGGAGTGATCTGCTCGTTCGGGGCCGGTTACTCAGTGGGCAGCGTCGTCGTGCGCAGAGTCAGCGATTCGACCGCCCTGTCGTAGTGATAGTTCCCCGCCCGGCTCACCCGTAACACCGACGCAAGCGCCTGCTCGCGCCAGGCAGGAAGCGACCCGAGCCCGGCCAGCATCTTGACCATCGACTCCATCAGGATTGGCCAGAGATCGACGAGCAGCGCTTGACCCAGGGCATCAACCAGCGGCAGCCCAAGCCGACCGTCGGCCTGCAATGCTGCGACGAACGCTTCGTCCGCAGTGCTCAGCAGGTTGGCCACGAACTCGTACACGCCAACTTCGTGCAGCACTGCATCATTACGAATCAACGATTCGAGTTTCGGTACGAAGGCGTCGACCGTTTCGAAGAAGCGACACACACTGTCGACGTGAAGAACAAAGGGCCCCTCACCCCGGATATCACCCTGGCTGCGGTACCAGCGGTGCAGTACCCACCATGCCGCCTCCCGGGTGGCTGCCGGGTGTTCCCCAAAAACGACGTTCATCACGAAACAATGCAGCGTCTCGTCTTTTCGCTGACCGAGTTGAACTTCAGCGACACGGAGCAGTTCATGTTGCAGCGAGGTGGCCTGCCCATGAAACCGAGTCGGCACGAAGGTGTCGGGCAGACGGCCGTCCTGAGCCACGGTCGAGATGCCGTACTGCTGCGACGTGAAGGTGCCGTTTGCCAGCAGTAGATCAGCCAGTTCGACGACGGTGTGCGATTCGAGCAACGTGCACTGCAGTAGCGATTGGACGATCGCACGATCGTCGGCGGCGACTCGAGCGATACGCATTGCCCCGACATGATCGAGTGCCCGGCAGGCCATCTGCGTCGCACGTCGTCGAATGCCGTGATCCTCGCTTGTTTCGACGATCTCGATCAGCGCGTCGCGAATCGGCAGCGTCGACAATTTCGAGCGGGCGAGCGCGGCGAGCAGCGATTCGCGCACAGCGTCAGGGCCCTCGCGCAGTGGCCTGGCGAGCGGGGCCAAGACGCCGCACCTCACCAGCGCCGCTCCAGCAGCGCTCCTCCCCACCACGTCACCCGCGAGTGCGGTCGAGATGCGATCCACGTCGCCGCGGATCAGCGCGGCAGCGAACAACGCCTCAGGATCCGCAGCGAGCAAGTCGTCCGCAGGAAGCTCACTACCAGCGGGATCGAGCACCGCCAGCCGCACAGCAGCCGCTGCCTGAAATGGCGACCGGCGTAGCTCTTCGACGAGCGGTGACCCACCCTCGAACGATCCGACCGCAGTTCGCACCCGCCAACTCGTCAGCACCAGCGCGGCCTCGGCGCGCACGGCCGGCGGTGCGCTGCCGAACAGATCGCCTGCATCCGTGTAGGCCGACCAGTCATCCAGCGCAAGGCGAGCGAGTAGTGCCAACTGGCGAGTCGTCTCGAACGGGGTCGAGTCGTGGATCGCGCACACCCGTGCCAATGATTGATCGGCCGTCAGCGGAAGCGGTACCGAGCAACGCTCCAAGACGCTTGACTCCCATGGCAACTGCGCAGCGAGTTCGTCGTCGAGCGCAGCGCTCCAATGCTGATCGTGCAGGAACGCTTCCACAAGGTTGAGTTCATCGACATGTCTGGCCGCGACCACCGCATGGCGCTGGTAGATACGGGCGAAGTTCTCGACGCGGTCGTCGCCGAGTTCGGCAAGCAACCTTGGCACCGTGAAACGGTCGGTGCCGGCATCTTTCAACATCCGCGCTGCGCCATACAGGCGTCCCTCGATGATATCTGCTCCACACTTGCGGCAGAACGCCACGGCCGGCGTCCAGCTCGTACACCAGAAGCACCGCACCTCATGGCGCACCGCCTGACCGCAGAAGGGGCACAGGTCACCTGCCTTCCAGCCTGGGGGCTGGACCGTGGCGCATTGCTCGCATGAAGCCCGCACGGGTCAGCCGCGGCTCTTGCGAACCCGCCCCCACAACACGTCCTTATCGTCACCACTCATCGTGCGAAGCTTGTCGGGGACGGCGTCTTTCGGCATTCCTTCGCGCTTCAACAAGATCGCGAGATCAAGTTCGGCAGTAGGCACGAATTCGGCACCGCATTGACGACAAAACGTGCCGGGCCCGCTCGATGAACACCAAAAGCACGACAGGATCGGCTCTGCCTGCTTACCGCACGCCACGCACAAATCACCACTGTGGTAATCCTTGGGTTGCTTGGTCTTGCAGTGCAGGCAATACACGGCGTCGGGGGAATCGAGCACGAACGGTCCCCCGCCGGGTAGGTCGATGCCCCCTGCGACAGGGCCGCCGATACCCCAGCCCATCACATCGATGGCGACGCTGTCGGTCAATCCTGGCACGAGTTGGCAGAGCGTCGCAGCCGTGCCAATCGTTGCAAAGTCGGCCCGCGAGGCGACACCTGCGCCAATGAGGATCGCGAGTTGTTCCTCGGTCAACCCCTTCGCGAGCAGGATCCGCTGCTCCAATGTCGTGAACTCGCTGCTCATGACTGGCCCCCTAGATCATCGATCGACGTGCTTCGTGGACCACCGTGGCCAGCCGATGGCCAGCCCGCCGTAGGCGGTGGCACACCAGGGGCCGGAGGTTGGAACGGAGCCTGAGGCCGCGCCTGCGGCATCGGTTGTTGACCCCACTCTTGGGGCATCATCTGCTGCGGCATCGGTTGTTGGCCCCATTGCTGGGGAGGTATCTGCCCTTGCCCGAACTGCTGCGGCGGGAACGGTTGGGTTCCGTTGCGTCGACCGCCCCGAGCGGATTGCACGACCTTGAGCACCAACACGACCACAGCAAACGCGCCATACACGATGAACCGGCCGGTCAGATAGCCGCCGTTGATCGAGATTCCGTTCGTCTGGGCCAGGATCAGGCCTCCGCCAAGCACGACCGCACCCCCAATGATCCACATCACGCTTCCGGCTCTCATGGCCACTCCTTTTCGTTGTTGCTCTGAGTATTCGCCACGATGTCGATCCGGTCGTGAGTAACGACTACACAATTCCATTCGTACGGCTACTGGTCACGTTGGTCGTAGGACCATGATCTGGTTACTGTCGGGGAACGTGTCGCGTGAGTGACTCGTGCGTACTGTTCCATCTAGCTGGCGAGGCTGCTATGACCGACACACCGTCCGAACCCACCGTCGACTCCACCGTCGTCCCCACCGTCGTCCCCACCGTCGATCCAGAACAGCGGGAACGGATGAACTACATCGAGTTGGCCGCCGCGCTGCTCCTCGGCATCGCCGCCGTCCTCACCGCATTCGCCGCCTACAAGGGCGCACTCGCTGGCGGCGACGCGTTGAAGGGCTACACCACGTCGGCCCGCACGACCGCCGACGCAAACGGCTTCTACAACGACTATGCGGCGACGTACAATGCCGACCAAGCGTTATTCTTGCAGTATCAGCTCCTCGTCGAAAAGAACGACGCCGCTACGGCAGCAGTGGTCAAGGACAACCTTTTTTCTGCCGCGCTGACCACCGCAACCGATGCATGGCTAGCCATCCCAGCCGGAAATGGACCAGCCACTCCGCTCGACACCGACCAGTATGTGATCGAATCTCTAGACAGCGCCCAGCAAATGACCGCGACGGCCGATGCCCAGTTCGACGAGGCTGCCAAGATCGACGACCAGGGAGACAACTTCGACCTTGCGGCGGTTTTTCTTGCTGTCTCGCTGTTCTTCGCTGGTATCGCCGCGCTCTTCAAGGTTCGCTCGATCCAGATCGCGATGCTGATCGGGTCCGGCTTGCTGCTGGTCCCTGGCCTGCAGTCGATCTCGAAGGGCATGGGCTGGATCTGAGGGACGGCTGACCCACCCTCGGGCGTTCACGAGGTCGCGCACACCGTGAGGATCCGTCGACGTCACTATGCGAAGATGCCACCTACATCGGCGCACGTAAGCGTCGACCTGTGAGGGGGACACCATGTCAGACACCGGATCAAACGTCGACGCGAGGTCGACCGATGTTGATGTGGTCGTGGTCGGAGCTGGCTTCGCAGGCATGTACCTGTTGCACCGCCTTCGCGAACTCGGGCTCACCGCCCGGGTGATCGAGGCCGGCGACGACGTCGGTGGCACCTGGTACTGGAACCGGTACCCGGGGGCGCGGGTCGACATTCAAAGCGTCGATTACTCATATTCGTTCGACCCCGAACTCGAACAGACATGGCTGTGGTCGGAGAAGTACGCGCCCCAACCCGAAATCCTCCGCTATGCCGAGCACGTCGCCGACAAGCACGATCTGCGCCGAGACATCGAATTCTCGACCCGGCTCGAGTCTGCCACGTGGGATGAAGGTTCGGCGCGGTGGCGGTTACAGACCTCCAGCGGCGGGCACCTCACATGTCGGTTCGCTGTGATGGCCACCGGATGTCTGTCGATGCCCAAAGACGTCGACATCGCTGGGGCCGACCGCTTTGCCGGTGATGTCTATTTCACCAGCCGCTGGCCTCATGCCGGGGTCGACTTCACCGGCATGCGCGTCGCAGTGATCGGCACCGGCTCGTCAGCCATTCAGTCGATCCCGATCATCGCCACCCAAGCCTCCCATCTGACCGTGTTTCAGCGCACCCCCAACTTCTCGATCCCCGCCAACAACGGCCCGGTCCCAGCCGAGAAACTGGCGGCCCTTCTCCAAGGACGCGAGCACTACCGCGAGGCCGCCCGGTGGACCGGCAGCGGTGTGCCAGTCGAGCCGACGGAAGTGAGCGCGCTCGCGGTTTCCGACGAAGAACGACAGGCGCACTATGAGCGTGCGTGGGAGCGCGGCGGAATCATCGAGTTTCTCAGCTCGTACGTCGATCACCTCACCAACCAGCAGGCCAACGACATGCTCGCCGAGTTCGTGCGCAACAAGATCCGCGGGGTCGTGCTTGATCCAGAGACGGCCGAAGCACTCTGTCCGAAGAGCTACCCGATCGGGACGAAGCGTCTTTGCGTGGATACGAACTACCACGCGACGTTCAATCAGCCCCACGTACGACTCGTCGATCTCCATGCCCACCCGATCGCCACCATCACCGAGACCGGCATCGACCTAGTCGATGAGTCGCTGGAGTTCGATGCCATCGTGTTCGCCACCGGCTTCGACGCGATGACCGGTGCCATTGTTGGTGTCGACATCACTGGCCGAGATGGGCTCACGCTGAAAGACGCCTGGGTCGGCGGGCCGACGACCTACCTCGGCTTGATGGCTTCCGGCTTCCCGAACCTGTTCATGATCACGGGCCCGGGCAGCCCGTCGGTGCTGTCGAACATGATCGTGTCGATCGAGCAGCACGTCGACTGGATCGCCGACTGTCTGGCGCACCTCTGCACCGAAGGGCTCGACACGATCGAGCCGACCGAACAGGCCGTGGCGGGCTGGGTGCAGCATGTCAACGACTTCGCCGACATCACGCTCATGCCTCAGGCGAACTCGTGGTACATGGGGGCCAATGTGCCCGGCAAGGCACGCGTGTTCCTTCCTTACGCTGGCGGCGTCGACCGCTATCGCACGGTGTGCAACGAAGTGGCGGCCGGCGGCTATCTCGGATTCGAACAACGTGGGCCGAACGGCGCTCGGGTCAACGACGACATCGTCCGACGCGTGCAGCCAGACGTCGGCATCATGCTGGAAATGATGGCGACCCTCGAACTGCCCGCTATGGACACCATGTCGGCGGTCGACGCGCGTGTCTTCTCCGACGCGATGTCGGCCCAGCGCCCGCCGGGGCCGGACGTAGGCGAGATCCTCGACGGGGTGCTTCCTGGTGCCGGCGGAGACCTTGCGTATCGTCTGTATCGCCCTGCGAGCGACGGTCCACACACGATCGTGGTCTACTTCCACGGTGGCGGCTGGGTGCTGGGCAGCCACGATTCCGACGATCCGTTTTGCCGAGATCTGTGCGTACGGTCCGACGCCATCGTGATGTCGGTCGATTATCGCCACGCACCCGAGGCGCGATTTCCCGCGGCCATCGACGATGCGTTCGCCGCCGTGCAATGGATCGCCGACCACGCAGCCACACTCGGCGGCATTGCCGGTCAACTCGCAGTGGCAGGATGGAGTGCCGGAGCGAACCTTGCAGCGGTGGTGTGCCAACTCGCCCGCGATGCCGGTGGTCCGCAGATCGTCGGCCAGTTGCTCGTCACACCGGTGACCGATGGGTCGATGTCCAGCGGGTCATACGTCGACAACGCTGAGGGCTACATCCTCACCGCGGCATTGATGCGGTGGTTCTGGGATCACTACGCCGCCCAGCAGGACAGGACGAACCCGAAGGCATCACCGCTGCTGGCCCCAAGCCTGGCCGATCTGCCGCCGGCATTCGTGGTCACCTGCGAGTTCGACCCGCTGCGCGATGAAGGCACCGCTTATGCCGAGGCCATGGCCGTAGCTGGTGTCGAAGTTCGCCACCTCGCCGCCCGTGGCCACATCCACACGTCGCTCGCGGCCGTCGACATGATGCTGTCTGGTGCCCCAATCAGGGCGGAGATGGGTGCGGCCCTTCGCCAGTTCTTCGGTGCCTCAGTGCTCGCCTGATCGCTCAGGCGTCACTCGCGTCGTTGCTGCTAACGGCGTCATCGTGAAGCGCTTCGAGCGCTGCAACCGGGTCAATGGCCGCTGGCAATGCCCGAACGTCCCAGACGCGGGCTCAGGCGCGGCTGAATTCGCGGAGGACTCGGCCGGGACGTTCGCCGGTGTTGGTGCCCTGTTCAGTGACAACGACGCCGTTGACGATCGTGGCCGCATAGCCCCGCGCCCGGATCTGCAGCCGACCGGCACCGTTGGGGAAGTCGTTCACATAGGTCGGGTGCTCGGAGGCCAGCGCGTCATGGTCGAATACGTTGATGTCTGCGAAGCGGCCGACCTGCAAGGTACCGCGCTCGACCAGCCCGAGCACACTGGCAGGCAACGCAGTCAACTTCCGCACCGCATCCGGCAGCGAACTGATCTTGCGCGTGCGCTGCCAGTACGACAGGTAGTGGGTGCTCATGTCGGCATCGCAGATCTGGCCAGCATGCGCACCGGTGTCGGCAAGGCCAGGAGACACATGATCAAAGGTCAGCAGCTGCGCGAGCCCGGCGACGTTGCGGTTGAAGAACCATGTGTTGAACATCTCGTGGCCATCACTGGCGATGAGCCGGTCGATCACGAAGTCGACCGGATGTACCCCGAGCAACGCGGCGCGTTGGGCAACCGATTGGCCACCCGTCTCACTGTAGTCGGGCGACGAACCGGTTCCCAGCGGGTAGATGTGGTTCGCGTCGTACCACAACCCTTTGACTTTGCCTTCCTCCACCAACGCGGCACGGGTAACGGGGTCCTTCAACGAGGCAACCCGATCAGCCAGCGTCGGCAACGCCATCAACGCCTTCCACCGCTGGCCCTTGACCGGAGAGATCTGCGCGAGACCACAGAGCGATCCGCTTGGCCGGGTCTGGGTGGCAAGTGTGACGCGCCCGACGTTTGCGTTGGTGTCGGTGAGAAATGCTCCGAACATGTCGACGCCGGCGTTGCTCGAGTTGCCGGCACCGCCAGAGAACAACACATCGCCACACGCGCGAGCCATTTCGCGCAGCAGGGTGATCTCGAACTCGGGCTTCGTGGCAAAGTCGTTCACCGCCTGGAACAGGCCGCCGCCAGCAGCGTTCATCCCGTCGGCGACTGCCAGATACTCGTCCAGCGGGGCGAGGGTTCCCGGCACATAACGACCGTCGGGTACGACGTGCAGCAGGATCCGAGACGTGGAAAAGCCAACGGCTCCGCCGGCGACGGACTCCTCCGCAATGTCACGGATGCGGTTTAACTCTGCAGGAGTCGGTACCTCGTCGGTGAGTGAGCGCTCACCCATCACGTGGTAGCGCACGGCACAGTGCCCCACCTGACCGACGATATTCAGCGCCGGCCGCATTCTCTGCACTGCATCGAGGTACTCCGGGTAGGTGCTCCAGTCCCAGTCGAGGCCTCCGAGGATGGCGTCGCGTGGTACGTCCTCGACGCTCTCCATCATCTCGGCGAGAAACACGCGGTCATCTACTGCGACGGGTGCGAACGTGACCCCACAGTTCCCGATCAATACGGTGGTCACGCCGTGCCAAGAACTGGACGTCAACAGCGGATCCCATGCCACCTGAGCGTCGAGGTGGGTGTGCAGGTCGATGAAGCCAGGCGACACCACCAAGCCGCTCGCATCCAGTTCCCGCCGCGCCGTCTCGGTCGACAGGTCCCCGATCGCGGTGATGCGGTCGCCGTCCACCGCCAGGTCAGCCCGGTACGCGGTGACGCCGGTGCCATCGATGATCGTTCCATTGCGGATGATCAGGTCGTGTGCCACGAATTCCTCCTCGTTCGGCGGTCGGATCGGCCGTGATCGGATACTACTGACGCACTCGTCTGCCGCTCTCGTCTGCCGCACTCGTCTGACTCACTCGTCTGCCGCACTCGTCTGCCGCACACGTCTGCCGCACACGTCTGACCGTTGAGGCCCTCTCTGTCATCATGGTGGTCGATATGGCACAACTTCTCGCTCGGGCGGTACCCGATGATGGAGACCAACGACGATGACGCGCTACGTGGTGCTGCTCAAAGGGGTCAACGTCGGAGGCCGGAACAAGGTGCCGATGACCGACCTGCGGGCCCTGCTCGTAGGGCTCGGCTTCACGGCCGTCGCGACCCTGCTGCAAAGCGGCAACGCCGTGCTGACGTCCACCATCGAAGACCCCAACGTCATGACCACGGTGATCGACGAGGCCGGGTCCGCCAGATTCGGCTTTGCGATGCGCAGCGTCGTGCGGACAGCCGACGAGCTCCGAGCAGTGTTCGAACTCGACCCGCTGCGCCACATCGCCACCGATGGTTCGAAGCTGTTGGTGTTGTTCCTCTCACGTTTTCCCGCCAACAACGCCGAGCCGTTGCCCATTGTCGAGGGTCGGACACAGCCGGTGGTAGCCAGTCGTGAGGTCTACCTGTGGAGCCCCGACGGCGCGCTCGACGCCCAGCAGTTGGTGACCTTCATCGAGCGGAGGTGGCGGGTGCTCGCCACGAGCCGCAACTGGAACACGGTCAGCAGGCTGGCGGCGATGCTCGGGCCGTGAGCTGGACCGCGTACACACCTCACCCATTCGTTCCGAGTCGATGGTGAGTGAGCCGAGAGGTGGCCGAGTTGCGACCAATCTCGAGAGAACGTCGTTGGATGAAGAGTTCGGAGTTCACCCGAAACATTCTCGGCCACCAAGCCGATGCCGCACTACGGACCGAACTTCGCCGGCTTTCGCCCGACACAACCGATGACCTCGGTGCGCTATGACCAGGGGCCTCGCGGACACCAGCGTGTTCATCGCTCAAGAGTCCGGACGACGGCTCGACCTCGACCGACTGCCCGACGAAATCGCTGTGTCCCTCATCACCATCGGAGAACTTCGATCAGGCGTTCTTGGCGCGGCCGACGTCAGCATTCGGGATCGCCGGCTCAGCACGTTGATACGAACCCTTCAACTACAGCCGGTCCCCATCGACGAGACCGTCGCCGATGCGTGGGCACACCTGCGGGTCCTTCTGCGCGATTGCGGACTTCGAATGCCCGTGAATGACTATGGATCGCAGCAACCGCGTTGGCACTTGGAGTTCCGATCGTGACTCAAGACGCCGACTACGTCGAGGTGCCCGGACTCGACGTCGTTCGGATCTGAGCAGGTCCTCACCTGGCTCGTACTGTGGAAGCGAGCGGGATCTGACCCCACGACTGCTGGTCGAGATATATACTATTGATCAATCTTTGAATATACGAAGGAATCATGACGAAAACATTGATCGATATCGATGACGTTGCGCTTGAAGCCGCGAGACGAGCGCTGCGAACCATCACAAAGAAGGACACGGTGAACGAGGCCCTCGCAGTAGTGGCCGCCCTGAGTGCTCGGCGCCGAGATCTCGAGCGCTTCGCGGCGGACGCCCATGCTGATCTCCGAGACGCCGACATCATGTCGAGCGCATGGCAGCCGTAGCGCGCTACCTTGCAGACAAGAGCGCTCTGGCTCGCCTCCACCTCGGTGAGGTCAGGTCACTACTCGGGCCGCTCATCGAAGCGGGGCTGGTAGCGACCTGCGCCGTCATCGAATTCGAAGTGCTGTGGTCGACGCGCTCAGCCGATGAGTTCACGACTGTTCGCCACGATCGCGGCATCGGCTACGAATGGCTGCCAACAGAGGACACCGATTGGCGTCGAGCGCTCGATGTCCAGGGGCTACTTTGGACATCTGGTCGGCTGAGAACCGTACCCCTACCAGATCTGCTGATAGCGGCCGTGGCAGAACGACACCGGGTCACGATCCTGCACTACGACACCGACTACGACACGATCGCGGCGATCACCGGTCAGCCAACTCATTGGGTCGTCGAACGCGGCTCAATTCCTTGAACTGCGACTGCTTCGTTGGTATCCGACGGGCAGTGCTGATTCATCGGTGACACTGGATTGGCCTGACGTTTCCGGACAGGTGGCCTCGTAGCCTCGAGATCCAGAGGAAGTGGTCATGCAACGTCAAAAGTATTCACAGGAATTCAAGGATCAAGCCCGCAATGTGCCTACAACCGATGACCCAGTGTCGAGATTGATCTCCTTCGAGCGGGAGGTGAAGGTGCGTCGGGCGTTGGCAACCCTGCGCCAGGTGGAACGCGACGTGATCGGGGCCGCCTACTTCGGCCACCTGACCTACCGCCAGGTTTCCGTCAAGTTGAATCTGCCCGAAGGCACGGTGAAGTCACGCATGAGACTCGCCCTGGTCAGGCTGCGGGTACAGCTGGGGCGGGTCGGCGAGATGGCAGCTTGACGTCCAACGCTGCACGAGAATGAGACCACCCACGTTCTCGGCGCGTCTCCTGCGGCGTCTCTGCATCGCGGCTGAGTGACCGGATAACCGCGAGTCCCGCTGTGTCCGACAGGTAGGCGTCCAATTGGCCGCTCGTTGCGGCGGCGAGGGCGGCGTTGGCAATCCGGACGCCTAGCGCGATCTAGCGGGATTGTGTGGCACGGCGCCATCCACCAAGACGCTGAGCGTGCGGTTCGTACCTATGAGAAAGATCCTTGCATGTTGGCCGCTGTATGGCACGTTTTCGATGAGCCGCGGCGAGAGCTCGGGGGCCTCGTAGGAGGCTCGCCAGCCGCCAGGCAGATCGGGATAGCTCGATCCACAGTCGGGGTCCGCCGTGCACAGTGCGCCATACCGGTCGAAGGCGGCCGCAAGATCTTTGGCGGGATCGGCTTGCCAACTCGATCCCGGATCGACGGGGTTCTGAAGGAACACTCCGCGAAACGTGCCCGGAAAGCGGTCGGCGGCGACCAGAGCGGCAGGAGCATCCTGGGACAATGCAGTGATGAACGACTCGCCGATGCCCGCGGCGATCGTGTAATCGGTCACGTCGGAAATCTCGGCCTCAAAGTTGTAGCTGGACAGGCTGAAGCCGCCGGTCATCAATCGCCCGCGACACCTTTGCAATGCCTCGAGTAACTGGGCAGCGATGTCCGGATCGTTCGACGGAAGCGTGAGAGATGTCGTCGGACCGAGATCGATCACAGTGGGTGCGCTGTCGGGATCGGTCGCGGCGGAGATCCGGTAGCCGTGAAGGTCGATCGTGGGTTCCGGGTTGGCGCGGTCCTCGGGAACGGTCAGTGTCCAGTACTCGACGCCGGTCTTGGCGTTCGCGTCGGCGTCGGTAGCGCAGTCCCGGCCGACCAGGATTGGCGTGTATCTCGTGGGCGCGCCGATGGTGGCTTGGTCGTCGATCGCCGAGGGAGTCGTCGGGGCGACCAACGAGGGAGACGTCGCGATGATCGTGGTCTCTGCGTTCGTAATCTCGGTTTTGTCGTGTCGAAGGGGGGACTTGAACCCCCACGAGATTTCTCTCACCAGCCCCTCAAGCTGGCGCGTCTGCCTATTTCGCCACTTCGACGTGGAATGAACTGTGAGGTTACTGGACCCTCACCCGCGGTCCAACAG
>JANYDH010000031.1 GCA_025359865.1 Actinomycetes bacterium
GACCGGGCGGGGGCGGCTTCGCAGGTGGCGGATTCGGCGGCGGCGGGGGCAATTTCACCGGCGCGATCCTGGGCGGCATCCTCGGCGGCATGCTCAGTGGCGGTGGATCCCACGGCGGCTTCGGCGGTGCACCACCAAACAGCATTGTGCGACAGCCTGCCACTGACAGCCCGACGCCAAAGGTCAGCAGTGATGCACGGCTGCCGGGTCGTGTGGCGGGTGTTGTGTGGCGGGTGTTCGACGAATCCGATCATCGTGGCCAGCGGTTCGTCGCGCAAGCGGTCGACACAAGCGGTCGAAAGAGGGAAACAAGCACATTTCCGAGATTCGTCAACTCGGCTTGACAACCATGTCAAGTGAACATGACGCCGTTGCCGAGTTGATCACCCTGGGGCCGTCAGCGCAGGGTTTGCATTCAATCAACTAATGCGGGATGCACTAGTAGGATTCCTACCATCAGGGTCACCGAAAAGGGACCACTCACTATTCCGAAGGAACTGAGGGATGCCTACGGGATCGGCGCGGGAACCGAGGTGAGATTCGAGGCGAATGGCGACGTCATCTCCGTGCGGAAGGTCGAGGAAGGACCCACCCGTGGCCAGCGCCTCGTCGATCGACTTCGAGGCAGGGGCGACGTCCACATGACCACCGACGAGATCATGGCGCTCACTAGGGGACGCTGAACAATGGCGATCGGCACGCTCGTCGATACCAACGTCATTTGACGTGCTCACCGAAGGTCCAATTTGGCTATCCTGGTCGTTTCACTCGCTTGGCACTGCGGCCGAAGCAGGGCCGCTGTACATCAACCCGATCATCTACTCTGAGCTGTCGATCCGGTTCTCACGAGTCGAAGATCTCGACGAGGCCCTCCCACCACAGGACTACCGTCGAGCGTCGCTCGCGTGGGGAGCCGCCTTTCTTGCAGGCAAGGCATTCCTCGACTACCGCCGCAATGCCGGTGCTCGGGTATCGACGTTGCCCGATTTCTTCCTCGGGGCACATGCTGCCGTCGACGATCTCAGGCTACTCACCCGCGACGTCAGTCGGTATCGCACCTACTTTCCCACGGTGCGGCTGATCACCCCGCGGCTGTAGCCGTGGCGGACTGGAGAGCGATCCGAGTGTCGACATGGCGAAGCCCGACTTCCAATGCGCGCGTCAGCCGAGCCCGATCGCCGGTGGCGATGAGGTCGACCATGAGTCCGGTGAACAGCGCCTTGAGCATCGTTGCCTCGGTCACCGCAACGGTTCGGGGGACACCCTCGACAACAAGTTGGTTTTCGATGTTGACTCGCCACAGTCCGATCTGCTCAGCGCGGACATCACCCGGCAGGCCGGTCCGTGTGGCCTCCAACGTGGCTGCCTCGAGACCGAAGCGCGCCAGCGAGAGATTGGCGGGCAACGCGTTGAGCCACTTCCACCACGTTCTCAGCTGATCGGTCTGCGACATTTCGGAGTGCCGGGCGAGCCATCCATCGCGCACGTCGACTTGAATCTGGATCGCCCGTGCGAGGGCTGCACCAAGCATCTCCTGCTTGGTGCCGAAGTGGTGAACGAGTCGGTTGGGGCTGGTTCCCAACGCCGACGCCATCGGTCGTAGCGACATCTCGCCGATCCCGTTTTCTGCAAGGTACCCCACCACTTGATCCAACAGCTCACGCTTCATCTCGATATCAGGGGTCCTTGCCACAATGCACCAACGTAGCCGCGGCGCTCTGTCGTTCGGGTCGACCAGCGTTTTGTAACGCGTTCGACCATCATCAATACTGGCGTGATGACAGAGCAGGTTGGATTCGTCGGACTCGGCAATTTGGGCGCGCACCTGGCCGCGAGCTTGCTACGCGCCGGGCATCAGGTGACGGTCAATGACCTGCAGCGCAGTTCGGCCGACGCCCTCGTGGCAAGTGGAGCGCTGTGGGCTGACTCCCCGGCCGAGGTGGCTGCGGCCTCGTCCACGGTATTCACATGTCTGCCGTCGCCAGCTGTGGTGAGCGCCGTGGTCACCGGCCCCAACGGCGTGCTGGCCGGCATTCGCGCTGGTGGCACCTGGATCGATATGAGCACCAACGATCGCAACGAGACACTTCGGCTCGCCGGTCTCGCTGCGCAGCAAGGCGTTCTGGTGCTCGAAGCCCCGGTCACCGGTGGTGTCCACAAGGCCGCTGCCGGGGAGATCACCGTGCTGGTTGGTGGCGACCAACTGCTGTACGAAAAGCACCTTGCACTCCTCGAAGCTGTCGGGGCGCCGGTGCTCTACATGGGCCCACTCGGTAGCGCAGCGTTGATCAAGGTGATCACGAACATGCTGGCGTTCATCCATCTGGTCGCTGCGGGCGAGGCGTTGATGTTGGCCAAGCAAGGCGGCCTCGATCTGAGCCAGGCATTCGAGGCGATCAAGAACAGTTCCGGCAACAGCTTCGTCCACGAGACAGAGAGTCAGGTGATCCTGAACGGCAGCTACAACATCGGCTTCACGATGGATCTCGCCTGCAAGGATCTCGGGTTTGCTACTCAGTTCGGTCGTGACCTCGGAGTGCCCCTCGACGTTGCTGCCGTGGTCGAGCAGACCTTCATCCGAGCTCGGTCTCAGTACGGCGGCGGCGCGTGGTCATCGCAGGTCGTGAAGCTGCTCGAAGATGCCCTCGGCGCCGAGCTCCGCGCCCCCGGCTTCCCCGAGGTGCTCACCTGACAGCTGGTGATCGTTAGGCGCCGTGTTGCAGCCTGCGGAGCTCGTCGAGCGGGATGTGGCAGCGCATCGAGTGCTCGGGTGACACCTCGACCAGCGGCGGCTCGGTGACGTTGCAGACCCCTTCGATCACCCGTGGGCAGCGAGGATGGAATACGCATCCGGGTGGTGGGTTTGCCGGCGTCGGGATCTCGCCATCGAGCCGGATGCGAACCGTTGTCTCGCCATCGACACTCGGCACCGACGACAGCAGCGCCTCGGTGTACGGATGGTGAGGGCCCTTGAAGACGTCGTCGGTCAGGCCGATCTCTTGAATCCGGCCGAGATACATGACCGCGATTCGATCGGCCAGATATCTCACCACGCCCATGTCGTGGGTGATGAACACGTAACTCGTCTTCTTCTCGGCCTGGAGATCGGCCAACAGGTTTAAGATCGCCGCCTGTACCGACACGTCGAGCGCACTCGTCGGCTCGTCGCAGACCACGATCCGAGGATCCCCGGCGAAGGCCCGGGCAATGGCGACGCGCTGTTTCAATCCACCTGACAGCTGGCGCGGCTTCAGATCGAGGTGCCTCGGTGTAAGCCGCAGATGCTCGGCGAGCTGCTCGACCCGCTCGTTGGCCGCTGCGCCCTTGATACCGGTGAGCTTGGTGACGCAGCGGATGAGGATCCGGCGTACAGACCATGCTCGGTTCAACGCAGAGTCGGGGTTCTGGAAGACCATCTGCATCGACCGTTTGGCGTCGGCATTGCGATTCGTCGTGGACCCCTCCAGGTGCTTGCCGTCGAGCGACAACTCGCCACCCTGATCCAAGGTCTCGATGCCCAACATGGTGCGCGCCAGGGTCGACTTGCCCGACCCCGACTCGCCGACGATGCCAAGCGTCTCACCTTCGCCAAGACTGAGCTCGACATCGACCAGCGCCGGGATGAGCTTGCCGCGTTGGCGGAACGTCTTCGACACGTGCGACAACTCCAACACGTCAGGATGCATATCGGACGGCGCAAACATGGTGATCGCAACGGCGACCGAGGTGTCGGCGATCTCGCCGAGGCGATCGGAGTGGTGGCACCTGGTGAATCGGTCTCCGGCAGTGCCGATCGGCACGATCGGCGGCACCACCGTGCGGCACAGTTCGCTGGCGATCGGGCAACGATCCAAGAACACGCATGTCGGCAGATCGGTACCGATCAATGGCAACATGCCAGGGATGGTGGCGAGTGCGCGCTCCGTCTTGCGAATACCGTGCCGCGGGAGTGACCGCAACAGACCAACGGTGTACGGATGCTGCGGGTCGTCGAACACCTGACGGCTCGGCCCCTCCTCGACGATCCTGCCCGCGTACATCACGCCGACGCGGTCACACATCGAGCGGATGACACCGAGGTTGTGGGCGATGAACAAGATCGCCGCATCGCTCTCGGAGCGCAGGGCGCGAACCAGGTCGAGCACCTCCGCTTCGACCGTTGCATCGAGCCCGGTGGTCGGCTCATCGAGCACCAACAGCTTCGGGTTGCAGGCGAGCGCCATGGCGATGACCACGCGTTGCTGCATGCCGCCCGACAATTGAAACGGGTACCGCTCCAACACGCTTTCGGGAGCGGCGATGCGCACCCGCTTGAGCGCCTCGACCGCGGAGACTTGCGCTTGTTCTTTTGATTGACCGAGCAGCGTGAAGCATTCGATCACCTGACGACCGACACGTAGTGACGGGTTGAGTGATGCCCCGGGATCCTGATACACCATCGACGCTTCGGTCGCTCTGAAGCGTTGCAGCGCAGCTTCGCTCATCCCAGTGACGTCGCCACCGGCGACCGACACGCTGCCGCCAATGATCTTGCCGTTGGATGGCAAGTACCGCATCGCCGCATATGCAGTGGTGGATTTCCCACAGCCCGACTCGCCGACCAAGCCATATGCCTCACCCGGTGCGATGCTGAAAGAAACGCCCCGAAGGACGGCCCGATCGACGCCGCGAACCGTGTACACCACTTCAAGGTCCTTCACCTCGAGCGCTGCGGTGATGGGCGGAGCAGGCGCGAGAGTCATGATCCCTCCAGAACTGATTGCACCGAGTCGGCGATGAGGTTGACGGCGATCACCAAGCTGGCGATGGCGAGTGCAGGAAAGAACGTCGTCCACCAGATGCCGGCGCTGAGCACCCGAAAGCCGTCACTCACCTGGGCGCCCCAGTCGGGCGATGGCGGCGGCGGGCCGGCACCGAGGAACGACAGCGTTGCGACGGTGAACACCGCGTAACCGATGCGTACGGTGAGTTCGACGATGATCGGTGCCGACACGTTCGGCAGAATCTCGCTGAACATCACGAATCTGGAAGTCTCGCCGCGTAACTTCGCCGACGTGACGTAGTCGAGGTCGCGCTCGGCGAGCACCGCTGAGCGAACGGTTCGCGCAACTACTGGGGTGAACAGCACGGCTACAACACCGATGACGACCCAATCGGAGTTGCCCAAGGTGGTGATCGCGAGTAGCGCGATGAGCACGACCGGTAGCGCAAGAAACGCTTCGACGATTCGGCTGAGGACGAGATCGAGCCTTCCGCCGATATAGCCCATCAGCAGTCCGATGATCACCCCGAACAAGACGCCGAGGATGGCGGCCATCGGAGCAATCTTCAACACGTCACGTGCGCCCGCCATCACCCGCGACAGTACGTCACGCCCGGTGCTGTCGGTACCGAACGGAAATCCGCCACGAGGTGACAAGTGCGGCTTGGCGCGAAAGTCGAGCGGATGGTGCGGGGTGATCCGGTCGCCGAACGCAGCGCACACAACCCAAACGGACACAATGAGGCCACCGATGATGAACGACGGACGCCGACGAATGAGCCGCCAGTTCTCGCGACGCGCCTGCTTGCGCTCGCTGACCTGGCCGACACCACCCATCTCGACCTCGTTTGAATCGTTCGTACGGATAATCGCAGCAGAATTCGTGGTACTCGGTACAAACGTATCGGCACCCGGTGTCGAGATGATCTCGCCGGGGTTCGGGACGAGTTCTTCGAAGTCGCTCATCGCTTGTTCTCCAGTCGGACTCGTGGGTTGAGATACGCGATCAGGAGGTCGGCGGTCAGCGTCGACAGCATGTAGATGATGCCGACCAGCAGTACCGCACCCTGCAACACCGGGATGTCCTTCGCCCCGACAGCGGTGAGCATGGTCGAGCCGAGACCGGCGTAGTTGAAGACCTTCTCGACGCCGATGATGCCGCCGAAGAGATAGCCGACCTGCACACTGATGACGGTGATCGTTGGCGCGAGAGCGTTGCGGAGAATGTGACCGCGCATGACTTCGCCCTTCGAGAGGCCCTTCATCGTGGCTGTTCGGGTGTAGTCCGCTTGCAGAGCACTACTGACTCCGGCACGAGTCATTCTGGTGATGTACCCGAAGTAGGCGATCACCATCGCCATCGCCGGAGTGAGCAGGTAGCGCAATTGCCCGATCACCGACGTGCCCGAAGGGGGATTGGCGAAAACCTTCCCGAGCTTCCAATGCACGCAGAAGACGGACAACAACACGGCCGCAGTGACGAACTCGGGGATCGACGAGCTTGCCAGACCGACGTTGACGACCGCCCGGTCGGCGAACTTGTCCTTGCGTCTGGCGGCGAAGATTCCCGCTGCGATGGACACCGGGATCGTGATGACAAATGCGAGAAGCGCCAACTTCCCCGATCGGAACAACGCCGGATAGATGATGTCGCTGACATGTGCGCCGCTCTGGTACGAGTCGCCGAAGTCGAGCGTGAACACCCGCTTGATCGACGCGAAGTACTGCACGAATACCGATCGGTCAGTTCCGAGTCGGTGGTTGTACGCAGCCACATCTTCCTTGGGAGCGAACGGCCCCAGGATCTTGCGGCCAACGTCGCCCGGAAGAATGTTGACGATGAGAAACACGATGGTGGCAAGCAACCACAAGGTCACCATCGCGGAAACGACACGTCGCATCAGGAATCGACGACCGTCGGGCGAGAGCATCACTGCCAGCAATCCGACACTGCCGAGCAGCCAGATCAGAATGACGACGCCTGGAATCTCCCAGATCTTGTTGGCGATGAGGAACAACGCGGTGGCACTCGCCCAGATCTCGGCGACGACCCGAGCGGGTCGTTGGGTAGCAGATCGGCTCATAGTTGGACCCCCCGGGCCAAGAAGAACGTGGAATGTCGCGTGAAAGAACAGGTACACGTGGGGCCACCGCACTGCG
>JANYDH010000076.1 GCA_025359865.1 Actinomycetes bacterium
ACAACGCAACACCGCCGTCGAGCTCAACGGCGAACCTGACGTGCTCAGTGCCTACAACGCCGCCACCATCGTCACGATGTTCGATCTCGGACACATCCAAGGTGACCTCGCCCACCTCGGCGCCGACGGCATCGCCGTCAAAGCCGGAACCGGACCCAACGCCGTCAAACTCGGCGACACCCGAACGATCACCTTCGCCACCGGGCCAGCCACGTTCACGGTCCGTGCCACCTACGAGCACCAGGCTGCGTTCTTCGCCACCCAGTTCGTCGACCTGGAAGCGTTCGAAGCGATGCTGCCCGTGACCATCGACTCGCGGATCTACGTCGACGGCAGCGACCTCAACGTCATCGACCGTGCCGCCGCCAACTACCCGACCGCCAAAGTGCTCACCACCGAAGCGTTCATCACCCAACAGAACGGCAACGTCGACGTCATCGTCAAGCTGATGTACGCCCTGCTGGGCTTCGCCGTGCTCATCGCCCTGCTCGGCATTGCCAACACGCTGGCCTTGTCGATCCATGAACGCAAGCGTGAACTCGGCCTGCTCCGCGCCGTCGGCATGAGCCGCGCCCAGGTCCGATCATCAGTCCGCTGGGAATCTGCGATCATCGCCCTGTTCGGCTCCTTCCTCGGCCTCGCCGTCGGAACGTTCCTCGGCTGGGCGATGGTCCACACCCTCGCCGATCAGGGCGTCGACCGCCTAGTCGTTCCCGCCGGATCGGTCGTCACCATCGCCGCGATCGCCGCGATCGCCTGCGTGGGCGCAGCACTCATGCCCGCCCGACGAGCAGCTCGGACCGACGTGCTGCGTGCCATCGCCACCGGCTGACCGCGACGAACGGCACACGCTTCGCTCGACCAGATGAAGCCGGAGGCGAGGGGACTGTGGACGGGATCCGTTGGCTGCACGCCAACACCCTCGCCGCCGCCCTCACCCAAACCCAAGACGCATTCGTCTTCTCCGGCTACATCGCCGTCGCCATCGGTACCGCCCTGCTGTACCGCCGCGACGCCAACTGATCCCACCAGCACCACCATCACCACCCACACAGCCATCCCCGAACCCCGAACCTGAACGGACAACCAAACATGAACCGCACCTTGCTCACAGCCCGCCTCGCCGCCATCATCTTTGCTGCCGTGCTCGCCGTCGGCTGCACCACCGACACGACCACGACCGGTCAGTCGTCGCCGGCTCCCACCGCCACGACGGTGCCACATCCGACATCGACAACCACCTCCACTTCGACCACGACTGCTACTTCGACCACGACTGCCGCGTCGACGACCACCGTCACTCCGACAACCGGCGCTCTCACCGACGATCGGGTGCAGGGATTGCTCGACCGGTGGGCGAGCGAAGGGCGCGGCGGCGTCGCAGTAGCGCTCGCCGGCCACGACGCCAACCTCACCGTGGCGTCAGCCGGCAGCGCCGGACCCGACGGCGGCACCGTCGAACCCGATTCCCAATTTCGGGTCGGGAGCCTGACGAAGACGTTCGTGTCAGTGATGATGCTGCAACTCGTCGACGATGGGACAATCGGCCTGGACGACTTTGTCGTCGAGCACGCCCCCGACCTCACGATCGCCGACGGTGTCACGATCCGCCAGCTGCTCGCTCACCGAAGCGGCCTCCCCGACTACACCGACGGTGAACTCGCCCCCGCCGTGCTCGCCGACCCAGCAAGAACGTGGACCCCCGCCGACGTGCTTGCCCTCGTCGCCGATCAACCACGCGACTTCCCGCCGGGCACGACATTCGCCTACTCCAACACCAACTACGTCATCGCTGGACTACTGCTCGAAAGGATCACCGGCATGACACTGGCGGAGAACCTGCGGTCGCGGATCGTTGAACCGCTCGGTCTGTCCCAAACCTACTTCGCGCCCGACGACGCACGATCACCGATCGGAGGGTTCTCGGACTCGCTGCCCGGCGGTGACACCAGGGGCGCCTCGTACCGTGCGCTCGAGACAGCCAGTGGCGCAGCGGGTTCTCTCGTATCGACCGCAGCCGACCTCGCCACCTTCATACGAGCCCTCGCCCACGGCCAGCTCCTCCACAAAGCCACCTACGCAGAGATGACCAAAGGGCTTCCAGACAATGGCCAGACCCTCGGCCTGTTCGCCGCTGACCCACCCACCGCGACCGGAATCTCCAACAGCGGGAACATCCCCGGCTTCACCGCCTACATGCAATACGACCCGGTCACAGAGGACCTGTTCGTACTCCTCCTCAACGACGACACCCGCTCACCCGAACAACTCGGCACCGACCTATCCGCGATCATCCGCAACCTCTAAAAGTCCAACACAACACCAGACAAGGAACAACCCTATGTACGAGTACGAAGTCCTCACCGAACGTGACAAGCGATTCGCCGGTGGTTTCGACCCCGAAACCATCGAAGCAACCCTCAACAGCTACGCCCGCGAAGGCTGGAGACTTATCCAAGCACTCTCCACCGGCAATTTGATGAAATCCACCAAAGCCGAACTACTCATGATCCTCGAACGCTCCACCGCAAGCGTCTGACTACAGCGATAAGCGAACCGAGAGACCCGCCTTCGAATCGGTCACTGAGTGCTGATCGGGAATCGGGAGAGGATGCAACCCGACTGCAACCGGCAGGGGCAGCCAGGGTGGTCTGTGGTGGTCACTGAGGGTCAGCCGGCTGCGAGGATCACCGCTGCCCCGGCCACTCGATGAAATGCCCGGAAACGTTGAGTTTCTGGGCATTTCTCGTTTTCGGCGAGCGAGGTCGTCTACCGGGTTCGTCTACCGGTCCGGTAGACGTCCACCCGGCCGCGCGTCCCTCGCATCGTCGGTGAGCTGGTGTTTCGCGGTCGATTGACCGTGTTCGTCGTCTACCGGTTTGATGAGGTCGGCGAAACAATGGGCGGTTTCGGCTCTCATGCCCGGCGCACTTCGAGTCGACCTTGAAGCCGCTGTCCGCCGATGAGGAAGCCAACGTCTTCAAACTCGCCGACATGGTCGCGGCTGGCCACGTCGGACGCTCCGCGATTGCTTGTGTTGCGTTTGTTTCACCTAGTGACTACCGTAGCCGGAGTGACGACAAGTACCGAAATCAGACCTGGAACGGTCCGCGAGCGCGAACTCGCGCTCATCGAGAGGGCACTCGCCCGAACGGGGGACTCTGTCGAGCGTGGCGCCCAGCTTGTTGATGCTGCCGGACGCCCGGTCGATCTGCCGGGGGAGATCGCCGACGCATTGATGGCCATCGTTCACCAGCTACAAGCTGGCAACGGGGTGTCAGTGGTGCCGATGCACGCCGAACTGACAACGGTCGAGGCAGCCGAGATGTTGAACGTGAGTCGGCCACATCTGATCAAGCAGCTCCACCTTGGTGCGTTGCCCTTCCGAATGGTTGGCACACACCGTCGGGTCCGTCTGGTCGATCTGCTTGCCTACCGCGACGCTCAAGACGCGTCGTCGCGCGAGGCGCTCGACGAGCTCACTCGTCAGGCCGAAGACCTCGGTCTCTACGACTGAGCGTGCAGGCAAGTTGTGACAGTCGTTGTTGTCGATGCGAACGTGCTCTACGGGATTGAAATCACCGACCTCCTGCTGACGCTGGCGACGCGTCGTATGTTCCGAGTCCATTGGTCCGCAGAGATCCTCGACGAGGTACAACGGAATCTGGCCAAACGCGCTGACTTGTCAGCGGATGCAATCGCATACCGAATCGAATTGATGAACCGTGCACTGCCGGCGGCGTTGGCGGAGGCGCCAGCAGACCTAATCCTGTCGATGCCGGTAGACGGCAAGGATCGTCACGTCCTGGCGCTTGCCGTGCACCTTGGTGCGCAAGCGGTGGTCACCCACCACCTGCGCGACTTCCCGACTGTGGCGTGCGAGCCTTTCGGCGTCGAAGCACTGAGCGCAGACGAGTTTCTCGGCCGTCAAGCCCGGCTCGACCCCGCGGCGGTCTTTGATGCGATCGGCGAAATGGCACGACGCCGGAGACGGCCGCCCAAGACGGTGGGCGAGATCATCGACCGGCTCGAACCGAGCCTGCCAACCTTCGTAGCCTTCCTTCGCGGCATACCAGGAGTCTGAGAGTACCGGTTGAGCCTCGACAAGTCCCGCGTCGGCGAGCGCCGACGCCCGCCCGCCCCGTTACCCCCTCGCCGGCCGCCCAGACCCGAGAGGACAGCCTCAGCGGAATATGTACCATCCATGTACCAACACAACGGTAAACAGCGGTACACAGAGGGGAACAGCGGTCAATACGAAATGTGTTCTGACCAGGTGAAAAGCCCTCCACCAGGTACGCAGCAATCGTTCGGACGTGGTCTCATAACCCGAAGGTCGCAGGTTCAAATCCTGCCCCCGCCACTAAGAAAGCCCTGGTCAGTCACTATGGCGGGCCAGGGCTTCGTCGTTCACCGGCCCGACTTCTAATGGTTCTTCTAATGCTTTCGCGGAGCACGGGTCGCGAAATGGCATATCGAGACGAGTTATGCGCGTGCTATGCGGTTGGCGGCAAAGCAATTCGATGTTGGTTGAAGTCCTCGAGCCACGTGCCGTCGTCGTAGACGACCACGGCAGATGGCTCTGGCAGCCAGGTCTCAACGATGACGATGGTGTCACACAGTGGCAGACCGCGAGCAGCCCTGCGCAGAGCGATCCAGACCTCGGACATGTTCGACGTTGCCATGTCGGGGTCCTCCAGCACGAGGACCGTTCGAGCCGGAGCTTGGTCCAGCAACTTGGGCAACTTCGTCCTTAACGCCTTGCCGACGCGCTCAACTCGCAGATCCATCATTTGGTCAGCGTCGCCCGGCCGCGATCGAAGCACGAGCAACTGTCCGCCGCGATGGCCAGGGTGCCAAGCGGACAGCGTGACTTCGACTGGCAACTCATCTAATGTCCCAATCACCTGGTGCCGAGGAGCAGATGCGGGCGTCCCGGCAATCAGGCTCCGTGCCTTCACGATGATCCAAGGCCTCAGTGCGGCACGGACGAGATCAGGTTTAAGCAGCTTGTCGGCCACAGCCCCAAGTCCTGCCGCCAGTCGGTAGGTCCGATCCGTCGGAAGCAGTCCTACCAACTCGTACTCCAAGGGCAGCAAGAGCCGTTCCATCTGCTCGGCGTCAGTGAGCTGTCCTGCGTAACTTTCAATTTTGGTGTGCTCGATTGCGAAGCACCCACCATCAGCCGTAGGCGCTATCAGGTCGACGAACTTCTGGCCCTGCGGCGCACCACGCGTGAGGTCGGGTCATCAGCAGCGAAAGGGGCTTCGAGCGGACCGACGCCTTTGGCGGTCGCCAGGTGAGTCGCTACCCGCAGACACAGGTCCGAATCGGGCTTCATCACGAGAACGACACGCCTGGTCCCCACGTGTGGCTTGGCGTCACGGGAAAGAGTGACGAGCGCAAAGGCTCACGCCAGTCGCCGACGATGGTCACGAGCGAGTACATGACAGTTGAGCCGTCAAGCAGAACCTGAATTCGGTTCGCCGCTTCAGCCAGATGGTCGAGCGAAGCATGGATCTCGTCGAATGAGATGTCGAGCATCATCCCTTCGGGATCAAGGTGTGCGATGCGTTGATCGACAAACTCCTTCACCTTCTCGGCGGCAATGGTCATTCGCTGCTGGTATTCAGCGACGATCGCCGGATCGGTGTCCGGCCCGCTCCCCATGCTGGACGTGAAGCCGTCAGCTGCTCGCTCGCGGCCGGCTTCGTACTGCCAGGTACCTGGCTCTCCAAAGTTGGTTCCGCTGGACTCGACGTAGCCGGCGCGAGAAACCAGCTGCGGGTTGCGTCGGATCATTTCGTACAGCCGCCACAACGACCATGGCTTCTCGTCGTGGTCGACCAGCCGTCGGATCGCCATTGCCTGCCCGTTGCCATACATCTGGCTATAGCTGTTGATGAAAGTGCCGTCGGCGTGGGGAAACCGTCTGGTGACCGCCGCTCGAATGTCTGTCCAGACCTGCTGGTGGTAGTAGCACCGCGTCAGTTCCTTCTCAACCACACGCAATCGGTCGCGGCAATTGGTGCGCATTTTCGCGAGGTCGCCAGGCGGTGCCGTCACTCTGCGACACCCACGGCTTTGGCCGTCTCCATTTGCGAGTCGACGCGGCTCCCGGGATTCTCGCTTGACGCGCTGGTGAGCGAGTAGACGTCCAACTTGAGTCCCCACTCGTGGTCGAAGTACGGCGGCTGGGGATCGAGCTCGACTGGCCCCGTGCCGGCGTTCTCTAGGCGGTAGCGCGCCACGTCGTGTCGGTTCACAAGGTTCAGAACGGATCTCGGTTCCAGCGTTCCGCCGAATTGATAGCGAGTTCGACCACTCATCACTTTGGTCGCGTTGACGGTTGCAGGCCGATCGTCGTCGGCGACCACATCGCGCGCGACCAAGCGGAGAGCCTCAATTGCGACGCCACTGGTGTCGGCTGGAACGGAGGGTCGCGCCGCCTCGGCCAACTCGATGGATTCGAACCACTGAGCGCCAGCCGGAACGAATTCCCCGTCTCCAGTGACCCACGAACCTGCGTATGAGAGGAACTGGTAGCCAGCACCGTCCACCTTCATGACGAGGAATCCCGGCTGGGCAACGCGCTGGAGGAGCTTGGAGACCCCCGTGGGAGACAGCCCTGCGACACTGCCGACGTCGCGAAGTGACATGCCCATACTGCTGGCATCGACGATGGCGGGGCTGGAGTGGCCGAGGCGTTCGCTGACGACCTTCACGGGGACGCCGGCCTTCAGCAGGATCGTGGCGTGTGTGTGCCTCATGCTGCGTGGGAGCGAGGTGACGAGTTGCGCCTCCTGCACTCGAGACCAGAGCGAGTGTTCCCGAGCGTGTTCGAGCACGTGGTCTCCACGGAACCGGTGGCACGGCAGCCGACATCCGCGGAGTTCGGCAGCGGCCCCCGGTACCGCCAACAGACGCTCGACCACTGAGCCCTGACGCTTGCCCCGACGAGGACCCGACCCGCTGCTTTGTCGGCCAGCGACACTGCGCCGCCTGGCGACCAGCTCGTTGTGTTGAGCTTGGCAACCTCGGAGGTTGCGCCGTACCTGTACCTCCACCCGTGGGTGTCTACGAGCAACTTGGTCCCGTGGTTTCGGAGGGTGTTGAGTAGCTCCGGCCGCCCTTCGGCCCAGGCGCCGTCGATGATTGCCCAAGGCAAGTCGAGCGGGTCGGGGTTGAAGAGGTCTGCCGGCCCGACGCAACGGTCGACCGCCTTGTAGTTCTCCTCGCCGATGCGAGGGATGAAGCCGTGGCCTAGATCGAGATCCATGGATTTCTCCTTGACAAGTGTTCGACGTATGATACGACAAACACGCGACGTTTCGCTACACTTTAGCTCGACGAGGGATCTATGACGACACTTACTGCACTGCTCGACCATCTGTACGAGGGCGACGTGGTCGACACCGTTGACGTTGCACGGGTCAGCGACACCAACCCACGCAGCGTCACACGCTGGAAGGCGGAGGCGGCGGTTCCGCGGCGTGAGGCCGAGGATCGGTTGCTCGAGCTGCGCGCGGTTGTCGACCTGGCCCGCAGAGTGATGCGCGACAGCGCTGCCCGCTTCTGGTTGCGCTCGCCGAACCCTGACCTTGGGTACGAGAAGCCGCTGGACCTCATCACCCAGGGCCAGTACCAGCGCGTCATCGATCTGCTGCTGGCGCTGGCGGAGGGTGTGACCGGCTGAGATGGCGCTGTTCGAAGCGGGCAATCTCGCCAAGCTGGCCGGGTCGGCGCTCTCGGTGACCGGCTACCGGAACCAGGCCAGCGGGTTCGATCCGCGTAGTGGTGATGGGGCTCGTCGTTTCGGTGGTCGTTTCAACCCGCCGCACAGCTTCCCTGTGATCTACCTGTGCACGTCTCGGCCGTGCGTTGTTGCCGAGCTCACGCGTCAAGCTGATCGGCAGGGTCTGGTTCTCGACGACTTGTTGCCTCGTGAGCTGTGGCGAATCACGGTTGAACTCACCAAGGTGCTCGATCTCACGCATCGCGGCACCTTGGAGACGCTCGACATCGATCCAGCCGACCTTCTCCGCGACGACCGTCAGCTCACCAACGAGATCGGCGAGGCTGCACAGGAACACCGATTTCAAGCGATCCGATCGGCGTCGGTGACCGGAGTGGACGATGTCGTAGGAGTCATGCCCGAGAACCTCGCTGGTGCCGTACTGCTCGCGGAACTCATCCAGGAGTGGACGACGGCATCTGACCTCCCGTGAGTTGGCTCGTTCCTCCGCTTGTCTTACGTCGACGCGATCAACGCGGCCAGTTCTCGATCGGCGCTGCCGTGACGTTTGTCGAGCGGACCCATGGGCGTGTGGGCTAGCCAGTCCGACAGCCAGACGAGATCCGGTGTGCTGCCAAGGTCATCGTGGGCGTAGCCGGCGAGTCGGACATACTCGTTGAGCACGCCGACCATGCTGCGGTTTGCGGTCGGAACGCACGCAGCGTCTCCGAGCGTTGACAGCTCGCCGGCGATGAACGCATCGGGAGCGCCTTGCCGACGAAGAACCAAGTCCAGCTCGGCGGGGAATCTTCGCAACGCTGTTGCCGCTGGTGCAAGGGGAACGAACACCAGCAGCAACGTCGATTCGCTGACGAACAACACCACCTGCGGCTTCCAGAAGATCGCTGTCGCGTACCGTGCCCCGAGCGACGGCGCGGCCGAAGGGGTCGCTGGCCCAGACGCGAACCCGCCGAGGTGCCGCGCGAGCTTTCGTGTCGCGTGGACGATCATCATCTCCACATCATTTTGGGACAAACTCGCCCCGGTTCTGCCGACGATCATGAATTGGGTCGACATCATGGATCTGATCGTGGTGGACCTGGAGGCGACGTGTTGGGATACGTCGCGCCCACGCAACCACATGGAGGTCATCGAGATCGGGGCGGTCCGCCTCGATGCGGCGCTGGCGGTCGTCGATGAGTTCGACTCCTTCGTTCGTCCGGTCGTCGAGCCGAAGCTCAGCCAGTTCTGCACCGCGTTGACGACGATCAAGCAGGCCGATGTCGATGGAGCCGACATGTTCCCGGCGGTGTTCGCCCGGTTCCTCGAATGGATCGGCGCTCGGCCGTACCGACTGTGCTCGTGGGGTTTCTTCGACGTTGGCCAGTTTCGACTGGACTGCACTCGGTTCGGGGTGCTGTTTCCCGAGCAGTTCGAGAGTGACCACTTGAACATCAAGCAGGTGTTCGCCGATTGGAAGGGTGTGCGCCGTTGCGGAATGACGGCCGCGCTCGATCTGCTTGGTCTCCCGTTGGCTGGAACTCATCATCGTGGCATTGACGACGCCCGCAACATCGCCAGAATCGTTCAACAGACACTCCCCAACGTTGTCGTGGGCTGAGCGCGGAATCTGACTTCAGCGGCAGAAACGTGCTCTCATGCCACGCTTTTGCAATGATTTTTTGCTCCACGTTTGCAGAAGCGGACTATCGGGGCTAGGTTTTGACCATGGAGAACCCCGTTGCTCGACTGTTGGAGGTGGCCGCGCAGCAGCATGGTCTCTTCACGGTTACGCAGGCTGCAGGGGTTGACGTTGCGGGTGACCAGGTGCGCCGGATGGCTGCGACTGGCGTGCTGGAGCGCCGGGCGCAGGGCGTGTACCGGATTTCGACGGTGCCGTTCGACGAGCAGACCGAGCTGATGGAAGCGGTGCTATGGGCAAAGGGCCGCGGGTTGATCGCCGGGGAATCTGGTCTGTTGCTCTGGGACCTGGCCGACGTGAACCCGCGCAAGATCCACATCGCCGTGCCCCCGGGGTACAGGCCCCGCCGAGCGGGCGGTGAGCTGTACGAGATCCACCACATCTCGGTTGACGCTGCGGATCGCGACGAGGTGCACGGCGTGCCGGTGGTGTCGCCCGCCCTTGCAATCCGCCAGGCGATCGATTGGGGTGTGTCCGGCGACATGATCGAGCAGGCTGTCCGGCGCGCACAAGCCCGCGAACACATCGGAACGCAGACGGCGGCACGGCTTCTCGTCCGCCTCTACGACCGCGCATTGCCCGACAACAAACATGGTGGCGGCAATGGCTGCTGATCGACGACCCGGCAACCTGGCCCACCTCGAGCGGCTGCTCAACGCGTGGTCGCGCGACAACGCTGAGGTACAGGCGACAGCGGGTCGGCTTCGGCGGCTTGTCGCGATCTCGGTGCTGGCGACGATCCTCGACGGGCTCGACCAGGGTGGTGCTCCGCGACTTGCCTTCAAGGGTGGCGCCAGCATGGAGATCCGCTTCGGAGTCGCGGCGAGAGCGTCGCGGGATGTCGACGCACTCGTGAACGTGAGCCTGGACGATGCATTCGCTGAGATCGGTGAGCGGCTGAACGCTGGTTGGGAGGGCTTCTCCGGCAAGCTCACCGAACGCACCGACATCACCAGAGCCGACATCACCAGAGCCGGCATCACCAGAGCCGGCATCACCAGAGCCGGCATCACTCCCGCCCCGCAGCGCTGCAAGATCAAGTTGGCGTATCACGACCGTCCGTTTGCCACGCTCGCGTTCGAACTCAGTCGCGCCGAGGCCAACTCATTCGAACTGCTCGAACAGATCCCCAACGCTGTCGACATGGACAAGGTCCAACTCGGTCCAGCAGGTGATGTTGTTGTTCTCAGCGTTCACTACCAGATCGCGCAGAAGCTCCACGCCTGTACGGAAGTACCGGCAGAGGGTTCGAATCAGCGCGTCCACGACATCTACGACATCCTCTTGCTCGCCGGCACCGTGGAGAATGAAGGGCTCGCTTATACCAGGGCGGCATGCGAGGACACCTTCACGCACCGCGCCAAGCACGCGTGGCCGCCGACCGTGCCAGCCTGGGAGGACTGGGAGCAGCTCTGGGACGCGTTGGACGTGCCCGACGAAGCCCGCTACACCTACGCCGACGCACGGCAACGCTTCGATCAACTCATCCGACAGGTCGATGAGGCGTAGCTGACTATCGAAGGCTCTGTTGCGTTGTTCGATCTGTGGTCGCGTGGTGATTAGATCCGTCGCCGATTCGTTCAGATCATCGACGCGAGTTCGTCGAACGCGACAGCACAGCGAAGACGGTCGGCTCGCGCGTCGACGCCCAGTTCGTAGTGGCCGCGGCGAACGTTCTGAATGAACGCGTGACCCTGGATGATCACCGTCGCGGTACGATCGGTCTTCAACCCGCGCATCGGCCGCAACCTTGATTTCAACCGCCCGTGGTCACACTCGACACGGTTGTTCGCATACTTGACCGTGTTGTGCAACGCCTGCGGCAACAACTCCTCGATCACGTTCGCCAACGCCGCGGCCCAGTCGGTGATGACCTCTTCCGGTTGGCCATGACCGGCGATTGCGGTGGTGAAAAACCGTCGCGCCGCAGCAATGTCACGCCGGGGCGAGACGTACACGTCGATGACCTGGCCGTATCCGTCAACAGCGCGATACACGTAGCGCCACACCCCGGCAACCTTGACGTAGGTCTCGTCGACGAACCAGCGCCGGCCGACAGCGTGCCGCCACGGCCGTGCCGCGTCGATCAGCAACGGTGTGAATCGCTGCACCCAGCGGTGCAGTGTGACGTGGTCCACCTCGACGCCACGCTCGGCGAGCAGTTCTTCCAAATCTCGGTAGGACAACCCGAACCGCAGATA
>JANYDH010000082.1 GCA_025359865.1 Actinomycetes bacterium
TCAACGCGCCCCGACCACATCCCCACCCAACATGTCGCCACCATCCTCATCCAGCGTGTCGGGCAACACCACTTCGACGCGGCGGTCAGGGCGGACACAAGCGCGATACATGTCGTGACGAACTGCGCTTGTACGGAGAGATGTGCATCACTCTGCGGGCGCCCGACCCTGGGAGTCGGCACTGGTTCGGTCTCGTCGAAGCCGATGTAGGGGCCATGATCTGCGCTGGTCAGTGCTTCCGTGAGATGGACCAGCTCCGCCGTCAGCGGCTGACCATTGAAGGCAAAGCGCAAGGTCGCTCGGGACGCAAGGACACATCGTCCGGTGTGGACCCGAACAAGAAGTGCTCGCTGCGCCGTCCGGTTACTGAGATCGCCACCTCGTCGAAGCAACGAAGTACGCGACCGGACCAACCGATGTCGACGATCCCGTGTGGACCGTCTGCCGCACGGATCACTGCTTCGATGTAGGAACGCGCGAGCGTGGCCCGTTGTAGGTTGGACTTCTCGACAAGTCGCCAGAAACGATCGTCCGACTGCAAAGCCTCACGTGTCGAGCTAACGGTCGAGTTTCGGTCCATCCCGAGTTCGGATGTCCACACGAACGGGAGGTTGAGTCGTCGGCCGAGGGCTTCGAGGGTTTCGTCGTGGTACGGGTCGAACACGATCGAGTCACGAAGGTCCGAGTGTTCGAGCAATGCGAGTGGGTAGAGCAAGAGTCGACTTCCAGCGCAGTACGACAGAAGTAACGGTGGCATCGGTTGTTCGCTTGCAACGGTTTCTGCAACCCGGTGGAGAAGCTGCCCATCGCGACCGAGGAAGATGAGCGACCCCAATCCGCGTTCCGCGGCCGAACGGAGGAGCCAGAATGAGAATGGAACGAGTGCCACCGCGCAGAGTTGGGAGGCTGACGACACCGGCGAGATGGATTCGTTATCGACGTCGGCTTCGATTCGGACCTTTCTTGCAGCGCCCGCGAGGACGGCCATGCCTGGGGCGCGCGAGATGTCGAGCAAGTGCAGTTCGAATTCTGTTGGCAATGCGTCGGCGTGGTCGATGATGCGCATGCCCAGCGTTGCCCATGCCATCCGATTAGTGCGTCGCCCGGCTTGATGGTGCAGATGTTTCCGCGGTGAGCCGCCAAGAGCGGCGCGAGCCTGCGCGTAGGCGTCGCCGAGCTGCTCGTCGGCTGAACTGAAGATGCGGGATCGATCCAGATCGATCCCGTGCGCATGTAGCAACGTGCTGACAAAATGTCGGTCATGACAGGTGTCGGCGATGACGGCGACCTCATCATCTCGTTCCGCGGCCCGGAACCGCCTGACATTCGCCTCGATCGGGTAGCAGGTTTCGATCTCGTTCTGTCGTTCGGTTGCAAACAGGTGTTGCGAGAACGCTGACTCGACGGACAGGTCCGCTGCCACCGCCTGGCAGATCGCTGGAAGTGACGGTCGCCCGCGTCTGGTCTGCCGCCCAAGCCGCAACTCGGCATCGATCCTGCGCGAGGCGAGGTCGGATGAACACATCGAGTACCGGCCAGCAAGAGATTCGAACGCCAGGACGAAGTTGTTGTGGCGGTCGAACACCGCCCGGGCGAGTAGACAATCGAACAGATCGAACGAGACCAAGATAGGTCGCGTCTTCATCGACAGACCTCACGTCGGGCTGTCCAGGGCCTATTCACTCGGCAATAGTACTGACTTTTCTGGTGACCGGTCATGATTGCTTGACCAGCGCCTAGCGTCTCGGACAGTCTGCAGCAGCACAACGACGCGGCCCGGCAGGGCGCAACATGCGTGACTAACAGCCCCAACGAACCGCGACTTTCCGTGACTCACTCTGACAACGATTCGATACGCCCGGCAAGCCGTATCGACCTACAACAGCAGGAGGAGAACACACGATGACGATGTCCCTCGATGCACGAATCTTCGTGGCGGGCCATGCCGGTTTGGTTGGCTCAGCAGTCGTTCGTCGATTGCATCGTGGCGGATACAGGAACTTGCTCACGGCGGCCCGTGAGCATCTCGATCTTCGCAACCAGTCGGAGGTGTCTCACTGGTTCAAGGCGAATCGGCCGGACTACGTGTTCCTGGTTGCAGGAACTGTCGGTGGGATCATGGCGAACTCCACCCGACCGGCGGAGTTCATCTATGACAACCTCATGATCCATGGAACCGTCGTGCACGCGTCTCACGAATACGACGTCACCAAGCTGCTGTATCTGGGGTCGTCGTGCATCTACCCGCGTCAGGCTGCGCAACCGATCACCGAAGATCAACTGCTTATGGGCCCGCTCGAGTCGACGAACGAGTGGTATGCCATCGCCAAGATCGCGGGCATCAA
>JANYDH010000143.1 GCA_025359865.1 Actinomycetes bacterium
CCAAAGCTCGAGGTGGCGCGGCTTGCTCAGCCGAGAACCGACCGCAGCGCATCGAGTTGCGCGGGGACGGCCCGGTACCAGACCCACAGCCCACGCTTTTCGCGGGCAACGAGGCCGGCGTCGACAAGGATTTTCATGTGATGACTCACCGTCGGCTGAGACCGACCCGACGGTTCTACAAGATCGCACGCACACACCTCTCCGGCTGACGACGTGACGAATGACAGCAAGCGCAGGCGGACCGGGTCGGCCAAGGCTGCGAACGAGCGGGCCAGTCCCTCGGCCTGTGCCTCGTCGAGCGCATCGGAGCGAACAGGGGCGCAGCACGCGACTGGGCCTGCGAGCGTGATGAGAGTGGAAGCTGCCATCGCGAAACAATATCGAAGATTGTCGAAGACATCCATTGACAATCATCGATTCAATCGGCAGACTGCATACATCGACGAACGTCAATGTGACGTCGGTACGATTCAGGAGGAAATCATGTCCCGTGTCCAACTCGCCCTCAACGTTGGTGATCTCGAGGCCTCGATCGAGTTCTACACCAAGTTGTTCAAGACCCCGCCAGCAAAGATCCGCGAGAACTACGCCAACTTCGCCATCATCGAACCCCCGCTGAAACTGGTGCTCATCGCCGGCCAGGGTGAACCTGGCACGCTCAACCACGTGGGCGTCGAGGTCGAATCCACCGACGAAGTGGCCGCAGCCGCCACCCGGATGCAAGCAGAAGGTGCCGCCTGCGACATCCAGGAGGCGACCACATGCTGCTTCGCCGTGCAAGACAAGGTCTGGGTATCCGGACCCGAGATCCCGTGGGAGATCTACACCGTGCTCGCCGACGCATCGGTGATGCACCCGACCGAGGGCGAGTGCTGCATCCCCGAAGTCTCATCCGAGCAGGTCGGCGCGGCGGTCGAGCAGGTCGGCGTGGCGGTCAAGCGGGCCACTGCTTGCTGCTGAGCGTTCAACGCGCCGAGTCGTTTGACGCAGCCATCGGCTGATCAACAGGCCTGGGACTGCACTCAAGTGAGAGCCTGTCCAATCCGATGAATCACCGATGGTTGCGATCCGACGGACCACGGCATTGCTGATGACGCTTGTGCTTGCGTTCGCGCTCACGCTGACAACTGACTTCACACTCGACGACGGCATCGCAGCAGCGACCGACTCTCGCGTTGAGGCTGCCGCCAACGACAACATTCCGTGGACACTGCCTACACGTCCGCCGAAGTGCACGTCGAAGCAGATCACTGCGGGCACTGTTGCAGAGTGCCTCGTTGCCAACTACAACTCGCCGGAGGTGAACGGTTGGCCGACTCCGCCATTTCCGAGCGACCCAGCGGCCGATAGCGACGTCGGCGTTCTCCCACTGGCGGATTGGAACTTCGCTGGTTGGGGGTACAACGCGTCTCCCGCACTCACCGACTGGGAGGCGCTGCTCGTCGGCAACCAATCCACTATCGGCCGTGTGAAGTCCAACCAACTCCGTTCGCTACCGGACGCCCTGCCACTGTTCGAGGGCTTCATCCGTGACATCGTGGCGGGCGGATACAAGCTCACCGATGTGGCCACCTATTCGTTCAGATGCACTTCAGGCTCCGGCAAGAGTTGCAAAGGGTTGACCAGAGACTCGCTGTCCAACCACACGTGGGGACTCGCGATCGACATGAACAGCGGCACCAACCCAGAGACCACCTATCTCGGAATCGACGGCGCCTCGGCATGCGCGACACCGATCACGACCGACATTCCGATGTGGGTCGTACGCGCCGCCGAGAAGTGGGGACTGTACTGGGGTGGTTACGGGTGGTCGAGCGGATGCGATTCACCAGACCAGATGAAGGCTTCGGCAGGCCGAGATGCCACACACTTCGAGTTTCGCGGCACCCCGGCACAAGCACGGGCGATCGCGGCGGTCAACTTCGGCGGAGCGTGTCTGGCCACCGTCGACGACACTGGAGCATCGTTGCCACGGTGCCTGGCACAGGGAGACATTCCGGGCACTGGTTGGCGAGTGGTGATCGACACCAAGGCCCCAAAGGGGGCTACGGCCGCCCTTGTCAACATTGCCATGACCGACGCTCGGGCAGCCGGGTACGTCACGGCCGAGTCATGCTCGACCGCACCGCCTGGGCCGCGGAGCACTGCGAACGGCAACACCGCTCAAGGTCAGACCGTTGCGAACCTGGCGGTCGTACCGCTTGACTCTGCCGGACGCTTCTGCCTGTACCGGTCACAACCGATGCACACGATCGTCGATGTGCAAGGGTTCTTCGTCCCGGCAACCTCGGCAGGGAGCACTGCGACGTTGTACAATCCCGTGGCGCCGCAACGGGTGATGGACACCCGTGCCACACCGTTCTGCAACGCAGATGGGTCGTGCGTCGAACATGGGCCCGCCGCCGCTGGCGCCGAGGTGGCCGTGACCATGCCGATGGTTCCGACCGGCGCTGTCGCCGTCCTTGCCAATCTGGCCGTAACCGAACCTGGGGCCGCCGGCTACTTGACCGCTGATTCCTGTACAGCGTTGGTTCCTGGACCGCAGAGCCACGCGAGCGCAAACTTCGGCCTCGGCGAAACCATCGCCAACCTGTCGGTCATCCCCGTCACACCAAGTGCACCAGGCGCACAGTTCTGTATGTTCTCCACGGCACAAACGCACACCGTCGTCGATGTTCAGGGCTACTTCGCGCCGCCGACACCCGCCGGGCTTGCGTTCACCTTGCTACCGACTCAGCGACTCGTCGACACGCGTGGCTGTTGGTCCGACGCAGCAACTGGTCTGCAGCAGTGCGCACAGATCAACCCAGCGGGTTCGGTGATACGGCTCAGAGCACCGACCGGTGCGACAGCAGTGCTGATCAACCTTGCGCTCACCGATGCGAGCGCTGATGGCTTCGCCACGGCCGAGGCCTGCACGCTGTTGCAGGGCACGCCGGAACAGTCGAACGGCAACGTCACCCGGGGCCGCACGGCAGCGAATCTGGCCGTCGTTGCCGTCGACCCCGATGGCACGTTCTGTGTGAGGGTGTCGGCGCCGATGCATGTGATCGTCGACCTCCAGGGGATGTTCTCGCCCGGCGGACCCTTGATGTTCGTGCCGCTCCCACCGGTGCGCCGTAGCGATACACGCATGCCAGGGGGCTGACCCGCGGTCGCTCACTCGGTCGAAGGCGTGAGCACTGCGACGAGGAAGTCTGACTGCTCGGTGAACGGTCGCAGGTCCCAGGTAGAAAACTGAACCCCGGCTACGAGTCCCGCTCTCTCGACATCGTCGAAGAACTCGGCGAACGAGTAGTCACGTCCAGCTCCGAACCCGGTCACAATGCGGCCACCGGTGCGCAGGTGCACAGCAAGTCGCCGCAGGACCAGTTGACGCGTACCCGGATCGAGGAATGTCATGACGTTGCCCGCACACACCGCGACGTCGAAACCCTCAGCGGTGCCCATCGCCTCGAGATCGAGCTCGGAAAGGTCGGCAACCAGCCAGGTCGGGCCGGGGTGGTCATGCTCGGCAGCAGCGATCAACACCGGGTCGATGTCGACGCCGACGACCTCGTGACCGGCCCGAGCGAGGTGGCCCCCCACCCTGCCCGGGCCGCAACCGGCATCGAGCACACGAGACCGACGGGCCACCATGGCATCGACGAAGCGTGCCTCACCAGCAAGATCATCACCGCTAGCCGCCATCGCCCGAAACCGCTCGATGTACCACGAAGAGTGTTCGGGATTCCGTTCGGTCAGTTCGATCCACCGGTTGGGCGACATTCCACCAAGCTAACGCCCACTCCTTCGTGAACAGCTCGGTCCCCGATCCGGCTATGGTCGACGAATGGGCAACACGGAGATCAATCCGGCCGGACTCTCCGAACCTGCGGGCTACTCGCTTGTCGTCGTCGCAACAGGCACTCGGCGCGTCTACGTCGCCGGTCAAACCGGAGTCGGAGCCGATGGTGCCATTGTCGGAACCGACCTTGCGTAACAGACGGCGCAGGCATTTCGCAATGTCGCTGTCGCGCTGGCCACAGGGGGCGCGACGTGGGACGACCATCTGATCGAAGTCGACGTCATCGCCGAGGTGTGAGCGGGCACGGTGTGAGCGGGCACGGGCCGGAGTGGCGACCAGCCAGGACTTTCGGCGATTGACATTCGACCGGGCTCCATTCGAGGTGGTGCCAGGCCTACTCGACCCTGGCACCGTCTCATGGCTACAGGGTCTCGCCGATGTCGCCTTTCGGCGCCATGAAGCAACAGCCGGCTCGAACGCTTCCTTCCTAGCGGAGGTTCCGGTACTGCCGCGCGGCCGATTCGTTGTGACCGCGTCGTCGTTCAGCCTGGATGCCGTGCTTGCCGACGACGACATCTCGCGATTGCGTGAGGTGTTCGGCGCTGGGGTTGCTCGAACTGCTGCGCATCTCCCTCCGATGCCCTTGGCGCTCGATGTCGATCAGTCCTGGCTGCGCCGCCAGTACCCCCACGCGGACGCCCCCCGATTCCATTCGGTGCACGGCTGGCACCAAGACGGTGCCCTCGGATACGACTTCTCGCCGACAGCAGATTCCGTCGACCGGACGACCGGGCTTCTCGACATGGTGACATGCTGGATTGCACTCGCCCCATGCGGGCGCGACGCGCCGGGGCTCGAGGTCGTCGACGAGACGCTGAGCGAACTGCTACCCGTCGACGCCTTGAACGACGATGAGATCAGACTCCGGTTCGATTGCGGAACGTTTCGCCAGCCGATCCTGGCGGCTGGCGATGCGATGCTGTTCCCAGGTGGCACGCTGCATCGCACACATCTCACCGAGTGGATGCAACACATCCGCACCAGTGTCGAGTTACGACTGTTCGATGCCGATCGGCTTCCTCAGCGACTGCTCGGCGATCGCTTCGATCCCTGGCTCACCAGCTGACTGTTGGCGTTGCTCTGTCGTCTACAGGCTGTGGCAAAATGCTGTTTGGTGGTGCGCCGCAGGGCCGGAGCCGTGAGCACCGCCGCTACGAAGGCGAGGGCGAGGCCAAACCGCCCGACCTTTGGCGTTGGGCTGTCATTGACAGGTTGTCGCAAATTGTGGGTGTGGTGTGGCGGCACCCCGTCCCGACCTCGCTGGTGTGAGTGGTGTGGCGAGCTCGACACGTGGAGGCGCGTGTGCCTACGTAGCGACACGTGCCTCCATGTGTCGCCGCGATCAGCGATTCGAACTCGCCACGGCGCAGACCCGGTCCCCAG
>JANYDH010000119.1 GCA_025359865.1 Actinomycetes bacterium
AGCGACATCTCACGACCAAAGATGCAGGAAAAGGCAGAAGCAGTGCTAGTGCTGGTGGGGGCCGTGGCGGTCGTCGTGGTGGACGTGGTGCTGCTCGATCACCTGCAGGCGATCGTCGACTCGGGTGAGCGAGATCCCGAACGTCTCGAGCAGATTGTCCGGTGTCAGCACATCATCGGGTGGACCCTCGGCTACGACCCTGCCTGCGAGCAGCATCACCCGGTTGCACCGTGTTGCCTCGCCGATGTCATGGGTCGAGGTGATCAGCGCCGCGCCACGGTCGCGTTCTGCGTCCATTGCCTCGAGGAACGCGTCACGACCGGCGGCGTCGAGCCCCGCGGTCGGCTCGTCGAGCACGATCAGGGTGGCTTGCCGAGCCAGCACTTGAGCGAGGTAGACCCGCTGCTGCTGCCCACCTGACAACGCACGAAGCGGCTTCTGGGCGTGCTGGTCGACGCCCATCCGGTGCATTGCGGTGTCCACTGCTGCCTCGTCGCCAGGTGTTGCTCGCCGGAATCGACCGCGCCGATCGAAGCGGGCCATTCGCACCACGTCGATTGCCCGTAGCGGCAGGACGAAGCCGCTTGCGTGGAACTGGCTGAGGTAGGCGATCTCGGTGTGGCGGCTTCCAGGGGTGCCGCCCAGCACCGTCAACTCGCCGCTCATACAGGGTTGTAGCCCGACGATGGATCGCAAGAGCGTCGACTTGCCAGAGCCGTTCGCACCCACGAGTGCAAGCGACCCACCGCGCTCGACCACGACGTCGATGCCCGACAGCACCGCGCGCCGGTGATAACCAACGGCCACCGAACTCGCACTGATGACTGGCTGACCGTCCACGGTCATGGTGCTGCCGTTCATGGTGTTACGGCCATTTCGCCTCGGCGCGAGAGTGCATCGCGGACCGCCGCCGCGGCGAACACGACGAAGAACAGCAGCACGGCGCACAGCACTACCGAGGCACCCGCTGCGTAGTTGAAGTGGTACGAGGCGAGCAATCCGAGGTAGGTGGAGAGCATGCCTGTACCCGCCGACCAGATCATCATGATGCCCACGCGGCGGGCGAGGAGCGCGCCGACGCCGGCCGGAGCGAGCAGCATCCCGAACACGAGCAGCGTGCCGACGGTCTGGAACGACACGATCACCGTGGTGGCGATGAGCGCAAGCATCACGTAGTGCGACCGACGGGCATGAAAGCCCATCACCTGGGCCAGATCGGCATCGAAGCACAGCAACAGGAACGGCCTCGCGAACAACACGCCGACGACGACAACGACCACGGTTGCGCCAGCTTGGAATGCAAGGTCGGCACGGCTGATGCCCAACAGTTCACCGAACAGGATCTTGACGAGATCACCGGTGAAGTGGTCGGAGCCGGACACCATCACGACGCCGAGTGCCAGCAGCCCGACGAAGAGCAGACCGATTGCCGTGTCGGACGAGAGTCGGGATCGTGCGGTGATGAGGCCGACCCCACCGATCATGGCTGCAGCGCCGACCGCAGCGCCAAGCATTCCGGGGAGGCCGAGCAGCAATGCCCCGGCAACCCCCGGTAGGACGCCGTGGGCCAGCGCATCGCCGATGAATGCAAGGCCGCGCAGCACCACGTACGTGCCAACGACAGCGCAGGCGATGGAGACCAGTACGCCCGCGAGTAGAGCTCGCTGCAAGAACTCGTTGTCGAGGAACGGATCGGCGAGCCAGCGCACGTCACCCGGCCAATCCGTCGGCGATGGTGTTGGCCAAGTCGGTCATGAAGGTCGCGTAGGACCCGTCGGCGGGCAAGTTGTGCGTGCCCAACTGGACCACCCTTGCGCCGGTCTCCTCGGCGATCGCACCGACCACATCAGCTGGCGTACCGATCTCGGCAAAGATCGCGGCGACTCCCGCATTGGTGATCTTGGTCCGCAGAGCGGCCAGCTCACCCGCAGAGCTCTCGGCCTGCGACGACACCGATGGGACAACGGCGCCGATGAGTAGAAATCCGTAGCGTCGGGCAAAGTAGCCGAGCGATTCGTGGCCGGTAACGAGCTTGCGGTCACCAGCCGGGATGCGGGCGATGATCGCTGTTACCTGGGTATCGAGCGTGGTGAGTTCCGCCGAAACTGCAGCCGTCCGGTCGCCGACATCGACTCCCACGCTGGAGAGCTCGACAGCGAGCGCCTTTGCAATCGAGATCATGTTGGTGGGGTCCATCCACAGGTGCGGATCATCGGCGCCGGGTGCCTGATCCGCATCGGCAGGGTCGACACCCTCTCCGGTGCCCACGGTTCGCACGTCGATGTAGTCGCTCGCGGTGAACACTCGCACCCCACGGTTGCGAGCTTCGGACAACGTGTCCTGGATGCCTGCTTCGAGGCCCAGACCGTTCTCGATCACCAGATCGGCGTGCTGCACCCGTTCGATGTCCTTGGCTGATGGCTCCCACTCATGGGGGTCGATGCCATTCGGCATGAGCACCGTGACCTGCGCCGTGTCGCCCACCAGATCGGTAACCACAGCGCCCAGTACCGAGTAGGTGACGACGATCTGCTTGCGTGTCGGGTTGCTGTTCGAGGCACCACCTGCCGAGTCGCCACCTGCCGAGGCGCCACAGGCCCCGAGTACGACCCCGAACAAAGCGATCAGTCCAGCAGAAATCGTGGAGCGGGCCGGGCGGGGCATGGTGGCGACGCTACCCATGTCGACAATCGTTCTCAACAAGGTGGGAGGCGTTCGAAAATCGAACCTGTGCCGGACGGTGTGCCCGGGTCATTGTGGTCCGTACGCTGTGCGACCATGGACATCCGCATCGGCGTCACTCAATCCCCTCGCGAAGTCAGCATCGAATTGGCTGACGACGTCGACCGCGAGGCGTTGCGCGCCAAGGTCGATTCAGCGCTTGGCGGGGCGGCCGATGTGTTGTGGATCACCGACAAGAAAGGTCGCGACATCGCCGTCGTGTCCAGCAAGATCGCGTACGTCGAGATCGGCAGTACCGATGGTGACCGCCGCATCGGCTTCGGCGGCTGACCCTGCTCGAGCGTAGGCTCCTTTTCGTCACCGGCAAAGGTGGCGTGGGCAAGACCACCGTTGCCGCGGCCATCGGCGAACTCGCTGCCGGTACCGGTAAGTCGGTATTGGTCTGCGAGATGGATGCCAAGGGTGCGCTCGCAACGGCGTACGAGGTCCCGCCGCTGTCGTTCTCGCCGACGGAGGTGCTGCCACGGCTCTGGGCGATGACGATGAGCACCGAGGATTCGCTGCGCGAATACTTGCGGCTGTTCGTACGAATCCCGTTGGTCGCCCGGCTGGGCCCACTGGCCCACATGTTCGACTTCATCGCTGACGCGGCACCGGGGGTCAAGGAGATTTTGGGTGTCGGCAAGATCTGCTACGAGGTGCGCGAACAGCACTACGACCTCGTGGTAGTCGACGCCGAGGCCAGCGGACACGTCGTTGCCCAGATCGCGGCACCGCAGGCGATACGCCAACTCGTCCACGTTGGGCTCGTACGTGACCAGACCGAGTGGATGATCGACATCCTCCACGACCCCGTCACCACCGGGCTGGTCATCGTCACGACACCGGAGGAGATGCCCGTCACCGAGACCGTCGAACTCATCGAACGTGTACGCAGCGAGACCAGGGTCGACATCGCGGCCGTGATGGCCAATCGGGTCCTGCCTGCTCTGTTCACCGACCGCGAGTCGATGGTGTTCCAAGACCTGAACTCTGCGGCCGTTCGAGCTCAGATTGTCGCCATCGCGGGTGCAAAGGTGACCACCGTGCTCGACGCTGCAGCGTTGACCGAAGCCCGTCGTCATGTTGGGGCCGAACACCTTGACCGGCTGCGCACATCGCTCGGTCCCGGGGTGCCGCTGCTGATCATCCCAGAACTGTTTACGCGGGCCTCTGGGAGACGAGTCGTCAGCCTGGTGGCCCAAGCAATCAGCGATGAGATCAACTGATGGGCCGTCGCGTTGTGCGCAGTGTCGATGCCCCGGGCATCGACACGCTGCTCGCTTCCAAAGAGATGGTGATCGTGTGCGGCAGTGGGGGCACCGGCAAGACCACGGTTGCTGCTTCACTTGGGGTACTGGCTGCGACACAGCTTGGTGCCCGCGTGCTGGTGCTCACCGTCGACCCTGCGCGCCGATTGGCCTCAGCGTTGGGCATGAATGCATTCGGCAACAGCGAAGTGCAGATCGCGCCCGAGGTGTTGCGCCTCGCGTCGCCGCCAGTACGTGGCGTGACACAAGGTGAGCTGTGGGTGGCGATGCTCGACACCAAGGCCGGCTGGGATGAGCTGATTCGCCGTCACGCGCCTGATGCGGTGTTGCGTGACAAGGTGCTCGCCAATCCGCTCTACCAGAACATCACCGGCAGGTTCGTGCACAGCCACGACTACATCGCGATGGAGCAACTCCACGAACTGCATGCCTCGGGCCGGTACGACCTCGTGGTGATCGACACCCCACCGTCGCGACACGCGCTCGATCTGCTCGATGCACCAGGCCGAATGCGAGAGTTCTTCGGCAGTCGGCTGCTGCGATGGCTGACCGTGCCGTACCGCTCGAGATTGTTCGCCCTGGCGTCGAAGCCGTTCTACCAGGTTGCCGACAGGGTGCTGGGGTCTCGATTCCTGCAAGACATCGCCGAGTTCTTCATCCTGTTCCAGTCGATGGAGAGCGGCTTCGTAGCGCGCGCCGCGGAGGTCGAGCGGCTCCTCGTCGACCCGCGAACGTCATTTGTGGTGGTCACCACACTGGAAGCCGCTCCTGCGCACGAGGCGCGCTTTCTTGCCGACGAGCTTCGCAAGCGCAAAATGCACCTCGGCGCGATCATCATGAACCGCACGCTCCCGACGTCGATTCGCCAACCCGGTGCGGCCAAGGCCGCGCGTTCGTTGATGGCGGCCGCCGACGATCCCGACGTAGTCGCTGCCATCGCCGCATCGCTTGCGGCGACGACTTCGGCTGATCCGTCCGATATCTCCCGCGTACTCGCCGAGGTCGGCGAACGGTTTCACGACATCGTCGTCGTGGCAAGTCGCGAGGCGGAACGAAGAGCAGAGCTTGTCGCTCTCGATGCGCTTGCCGTCGACGTGCCATCGCTCGGCCGCGACGTCAGCGATCTTCACGGGCTCGTCGAACTCGGTGGGTACCTGCAACAGGGCTGACGGTCTGGCACACTCAGAGACCTATGGCAACACTCGCCGAACTTGCTCGGCAGCACACTGGGTTGGAGCCCGACCAGATCGAACACCTCCAGCGACTCGTGGGTGAGTGGGGGCTCCTGTCCGACCTCTCATTCGCTGATCTCCTGCTGTACGTCCCGACGCCCGACCGGCGATGGATGATCGTCGCACAGGTGCGCCCGGCGACCGGTCGAACCATCTACGTGGCGGACTATGTCGGCCAATACGGAGAGTCGTACGCCGATCTGCTCGAGCAAGCGATGTCCACGGGCCGCACCTCCGAGGGCGAGATCACCATCGGTGGGCAGACCGAGACCGCCAATCTGCTGGCGATACCGGTTCGATACCACCACAATGTCATTGCTGTGCTCGGACGTGAGTGGTCCACACGGTCGGCCCGCCAACTCGGAGAACTCGAACGCACGTATCTGTCGATCTTTGAGCGCTTCGCGGTGATGATCACCGAGGGGTCGTTCCCGATGGAGGGGCTCGTCGATGATTCAAGCGCTGCCCCGCGGGTAGGCGATGGCGTGATGGTGCTCGACGACGACGCCCGCGTGCGGTTTGCCTCGCCTAACGCGATGAGCGCTCTGCATCGTGTAGGCATCACCGCCAATGTGCTCGGGATGCGTCTCGCAGAGCAGGGCTTCAACGACAGTCCGGCGCGTCGAGCCTTCGAGTTGCGCATGCCTGTGATCGAGGAGTTCGACCAGACGCCCGAGGTCACCTTGCTCAGCCGGTGCCTGCCGATTCTCGCTGGTGGCGAAGTCACCGGCGGACTGTTGCTGCTGCGCGACATCACCGAGGTGCGCAAACGCGACCGGTTGCTGCTTTCCAAGGACGCCACCATCCGTGAGATCCATCACCGGGTCAAGAACAACCTGCAGACCATTTCATCGCTGCTTCGGCTTCAAGGCCGACGCCTGGTGTCGGCCGAGGCAAAGGCGGCCGTTGCCGAATCGGTCCGCCGAATTCGCACTATCGCTCTGGTCCATGAAACGTTGTCGCGTGAGGCAGGTGACGACGTGGCGTTCATCGAGATCGTGCGTCCGCTGTTGCGTTTGGCCGAAGAGGGCCTGCAGTCGCCGGATCGTCCGGTGCGTTTCACCGCACATGGCGATGGTGGCCGCTTACCGGCAACGATCGCCACCCCGCTGTCGGTGGTGCTCACCGAACTGCTGCAGAACGCGATCGATCATGGTTTCCCCGAGGGCAGCCATGGCGGCGACGTTGTGGTCGACATGCACAACGATGGCGAGCAACTTGCCATCATGGTCATCAACGATGGCGTTGGGTTGGACTATGGTTTCGAGTTGAACAAGGCAACCGGTCTGGGTTTGTCGATCGTGCGTACGCTCGTGACGACCGAACTGGCGGGCACGATCACGATGAACACTGGCACCGCCGATGATTTCCGGTCGGCCGGTATGGCCGATCAACCAAAGGGCGGTGGCACCGTGGTGCGCCTGTCAATCCCGGTGTGATCAGGCGATTCCGGTGCAATCAGGCAAACAACCGCTGGCGTGCCGCATTCTCGCGCCGGATGGCGCGTCGTTCTTCCTCGGAGAGTCCACCCCAGATACCCGAGTCTTGGTTGGTCTCGATCGCATAGTCCAAGCATGGCACTCGCGCCGGGCACTCGCCGCAGACCTCTTTGGCGCGAGCGATCTGTACCAGAGCCTGGCCCGTTGTGCCCACCGGAAAGAACAGGTCGGGATCGGTATCTCGGCAAATGGCTTTCGAACGCCACGTATAGTCCGCATTGGCCAGCGCAAGGCTGGAGGCGAGGATCGTCACGGTGTGGGCTCCCGACTGGGCAGAAGTTGACAGGGCAAAGGGGCAGGACAGGGCAAAAGGACAAGACTGAGCATGGTGTTGTGCCACGTGAATGTGTTCACAGTCTCAACATGCACCGCTTGGTAACGCTAGGAAACATTCTGGATGAACGCAAGGGGTGAATTGCGGAATGCTGCGTGAGAGGCAGCCGCAACCATACTTCCTAACGATAGGGGTATCTCAGATGGGTGGACCTTCACGCAAACTGGCAGGTCAGCGGGTTGCTGTCATCGCGCACCGGGGTGCGAGCAGGGCCGAGCCGGAAAATTCCCTTGCTGCGTTCCGTCGAGCCGGAGCGATGGGCGCCGATGCAGTAGAACTCGACGTGCGCCGCACGAGGGATGGCGTGCTGGTGGTGCACCACAATCCGCACCTTTTCGATGGCCGAGTGATCAACGCGACGGTGGCCGCGGAGCTACCGCCAGAGGTGCCTACCCTCAGTCAGTCGCTCGACGCCTGCACCGGAATGTGGGTCAACGTCGAGATCAAGAATGATGAGCACGAACCCGACTTCGATCCAACGGACTCCATCGCAGACGAGACCATGGCCGTGCTGCTGGCGCGCGATGAGCACGAACGGTGGTTGATCTCATCGTTTCGGATCGAGACGATCGACCGTTGCCGCGCCATTGCCGACGCGCTCCGAGCTCCGGTCCGGACGGCGTGGCTCACCGCTGCGGTGCCCGCTGGCACGTTGGCGCTGTTGCAGGCGCGAGGTCATACCGCGCTGCATCCCTACGTGAAACTGCTCACACGCGACACTGTGCATGACTACCGGGCGGCCGGGATCGATGTGAACACCTGGACGTGCGACAACCCGGAACGTATGCGTGAGCTGATCGAATGGGGGGTCACGGGCATCTGCACGAACGTTCCCGACGTGGCGCTTACTGTCGTGGCGCAGGCCCAGGTCTAACCAGGCGGAGCGCATCCGGCATGTGGGCAAAGCGCAATGATGTCGTGTCGCCGAGGTCATCGCCGTCCAACTGGTAAGGGAATGGCCGTTCGCTACGGATCGTCAGTGCGGTCAGGTCGGTACGCAGATCCAGATGCCGGCTCGGCTTCACACCGCCGCCGCGTAATGCGCCCCCGAGCGATCCGAGGATCGCTGACGCTCGCATGGTGCGGAACGTGACGGCTACCAGGCCGCGATCAAATGTAGCTGCCGGCGACATGGCGATTGGCCTGTTGCCCAGGTACGTATACGGATCGGTGTTGAGCACGATCGTGAAGTACCCATCGGGAACCTCGAACTGCTGGCCGGCAGCGTCGGTTCCCGACACGACGAAGTGCGGCTTGCGCCGGTCGTACGCCACCAGCCACGTACGTAACGAGGCGTAGATGAACAGTGGATGACCGAGCCAGCGTTTGACGGCGGCATGGCGCTCGACCTCGCGTACGACGGCGGCGTCGTAGCCGACCCCGGTATGAAAGCAGAAGTACCGCCCGTTGACCTGGCCGAGCCCGACCGGTTCGATGTGCTGCGCGGCGATTCCAGCGGCCAACTGTTTGACAGCAACCACTGGATCGTTGACCATCCCGATCGTGCGGGCAAACACGTTGGTGGAACCGCCAGGAAGGACCCCGAGTGCCGTCGGGGTACCCGCGATTCCGGTAGCGACTTCGTTGAGGGTGCCGTCGCCGCCGAACCCGATGACCACGTCGATGCCGCGTCGGGCGGCGTCTTGGGCAAAGCGGGTGGCGTGCCCGCGTCTGTTGGTCTCGACCATCTCGACCTGGTTGCAGAGGCCCAGCTCGCGTTGCACGACCACGGTGTTGCGCGCCGTCACCGAACTGGCGAAGGCATTCACCACGAGAAGGATCCGCAAGCGCCCGACGTTACTGCCTTGTCGTGTCGTGTCGTGTCGTGTCGTGTCGTGTCGTGTCGTGTCGTGTCGTGTCGTGTCGTGTCGTGTCGTGTTGGGTTGGGCCTTTTGGGTACCGAGCGGTAACAATGGCTGGATATGAACGTGATCGTGTGTGTCAAGCAGATCCCCGACCCGGCCACGCCGGGTGCGCTGGATCCCGGTACCAACACTTTGAAGCGTGAAGGCAAGCTGATTCTCGACGAATCAGACAGCTACGGCGTGGAGATGGCATTGCAACTCGTCGACGCGGCCGGCGGCGGCGAGGTCAGCCTGGTCTCGATGGCTCCGAACGGTGAGGTCAGCGGCATGCGCACGGCGCTCGCGATGGGGGCCACCAAAGGCGTGCTGATCAGCGACCCGGCACTGCAGGGCAGCGATGCGCTCACCACCGCCAAGGTGTTGGCCGCCGCAATCACCCGGATCGGGGGCGCCGACCTCATCATTGCGGCCACCGAATCGAGCGATGGATACACGGGCACCGTGCCCGAGCAGATCGCCGAGCTGCTCGGTCTGCCATCGGTCACGTTCGCCAAGCGAGTCACCGTCGTCGGCTCATCGCTCCAGGTCGACCGCCAGACCGAGTCCGGCTACGACGAGGTCACCTCGCCGCTGCCGGCGCTCATCAGCGTCACCGCCGGCGTCGTGGAACCCCGGTACCCGAGTTTCAAGGGGATCATGGCCGCCAAGTCGAAGCCGATCGACACCGTCACCGCTGCCGACCTCGGGGTCGACCCGGTCGGTTGGGCGGGTGCAGGCCAGACCATCGTCAACGTCGGGCAAGCCGAGGCCCGTGCCGCCGGTGAGATCATCGAAGACGACGGCGAAGGTTTCGCCAAGATCGTGGCATTCCTCGAAAATCTCAAGGTCATCTGAGCAATGTTGTCGCAGCTATCACCAACGTCATCACCATCGAAGGAACTCTGACATGACCAACGTGTGGGTTTTCGCACAAGAGTCCGACGGCGCGCCCACCTCGGCGACGCTGGAACTGCTCACCAAAGCGCGCCTGCTGGGCACAGTCACCGCATTCGTCGGTGGCGATGCCTCCGCTATCGCCGGTGCGCTCGGTGAGTACGGTGCCACCAAGGTCTACGCAACCGGCGACCTGGGCGGCAAGTTGCCCGGTGTTGCCGTCTCGGCTGCCATGAAGGCAGTGATCGATGGCGGCGACAGTCCGGACCTCATCGTGTTCCCACAGAGCTATGAGGGTCGCGACGTCGTGAGCAGACTGTCGGTCAAACTCGACCGTACGGTGTTGACCAACAACGTCGACGTCGAAGTGAACGGCACGACGGTCACGGTCACCACCCCGATCTTCGGTGGCAATGTCTTGGTCACGACCTCGTTCTCCGGCGCAGCGCCGTACCTGGCGCTGTTTCGCCCCAAGAGCTTTGTCGCCGAACCGTCCGGCGGCGGTGCGCCTGCGGTGGTTGCCGCCCCGGTACCCGAACTCGGTTCCACCGGTGCCGCCGCGGTCACTGCGGTGCACACGGAAGAGACCACCGGTCCGAAGTTGGACGAAGCCACCATTGTGGTGTCCGGCGGTCGAGGCCTGGGCGATGCCGAGAAGTACACGATGATCGAGCAACTGGCCAAGTTGTTGAAGGGTGCTCCGGGTGCCTCGCGGGCCATCGTCGATGCCGGCTGGGTGCCGTACAGCTATCAGGTCGGCCAGACCGGCAAGGTCGTCAAGCCGGGCGTCTACATCGCGTGCGGCATCTCAGGTGCCACACAGCACATGGTCGGGATGAAGGGTTCGAAGACCATCATCGCGATCAACAAGGACAAAGAAGCCCCGATCTTCGGCATCGCCGACCTGGGTATTGTCGGCGACGTCCACAAGGTGCTCCCGAAGCTGATCGAAGCGCTACAAGCCCGAGGCTGAACAGGCGGAACTCGCCCAGACCCCGCGGTTTGTGAGGTTCCGGCAGTCCAGCCTTCACTGAAACTCACAGACCCCACCATGAACTGCGGGTGAGCAGACGGCGTCCGTCGTCGTTAGGTCAAACGCTGCGCGACACGCTGCCAACCTGCTCGCCTCGGCTGATCGGCCGAGGCGAGCCTGATACCACGTCTACCACGTCTGCCCGAGATTCACCGTCATTTGATGGGGTCAAATCGTTGAGCGAAGCCCGAACGAAGGTAGCACGGGACAGACCATCTGTTCGATGCTCCAGGAGTGCGACATGAAGATCCTGTCGTGGCCTGAGATATCTGCCACAACGACGCCCAGGGAATTGGCTGAAGAGTTCGTCATCCGAACGGAGACGGCCTGGGCACATGTCGTCGTTGTCGCTAACGTCAGGGGGTGGCGGCGAGCGCAGCATTTACGATGCCGGCACCGTAGGCGTCGGCGAAGGTGATCGTGCTCGAACCCGGTGTGAAGTACTCGAGGTGGCAGTACCCGCTGAGACACGGCACCCCGGTGGCGCTGGGACCGAAATCCGACGGCTTGTTCGGGCCGGTGCCGTTGGCCATGTCGGTGCGAGCTGTGGACTTTAGCTTGGCGAGCAGTGCGGTGGGGTTCTGCTGCAAACCATGGTCGCCGGCGAGGGCCAGCGCCGCGACGCCGCTGGCGTTGGGTGCCGACATCGACGTGCCCTGCAACCATCCGAATGCTGCGCCAGTGACCTTGAAGCACGCGAACGTGAGCAGACTGGCAGTACGGGGGTCCTGGCAGATCTCGCCGTTAGCGGTGAGTGCGCCGAGTTCACCCCAGCCGCCGTAGAGCACGTCCTCGGGGCCGACGTCGTAGCGCGGGATGCCCATCTTGCGGGCACCCCCCGGGGCCGCGATGTCGATGCGCGAGCCGTAGTTGGAATAGTAAGCCAGCTGATCGGTCGCGCCGACGGTGGGTTTCGATGTGAGGTGGGCCAGAACGGCCGAGCTGCTCGGTGCTCCGTTGGCATTGTTGGTCGCCGACACCATGATCACCCCGGGCACACCGGCAGGTGTCTCGAGGAGACCGCGAAGGTCGTTGTTGCCCAGCGTGTCGCCGGGGATGATCGTGTTGTACCCCTCAAGCCCAGCATCGACCTGGCCAACACCGGTCAATGCTCTGGTACCGACAGTGAGGTCGACGCGGTTCATGCGCACGTGCTCGTTGCCGGCGGATGCCATGATCGCGGTGCCTTTGCTGAGGCAGTAGTTCGTCGCATCGACCCACATCATGTAGTCCTCGTCGTCGACGCCCAGAGCGTCGTAGCCGCCGAGCGACATGTTGATGATGTCGGCATCGGCATCGCATGCGCGGATCATGCCGTCGACAATCCAGCTCGTCAAACCGCCGCCGAGAGTCGTGGACAGCACCTTGTAACCAATGATCGTCGCCTTTGGCGCGATGCCATTGCTGGCGAATCCATTCACCGCACCGGCGATGCGGCTCGCCACCCATGTGCCGTGGCCCTCGGTGTCTTCCGAACTGCAGTCCTTCTGGCCGAGGGGTCCGAACTGTTTCGTGAGCAGGTTGCACGGGATCGTATTGGTGGAGTTCTTGTTGTCGTAGTTCGGTAACAGCTCCTTGTGAGAGCCCTGCACACCGGTGTCGAGAACTGCCACGATGATGCCCGTGCCGTCGACTCCGTCGACGCGAGCCTGACGTGAACCGTTGGCGTCGTCGTCCCACTGCAATACTCCAGGGGCATTCTCGGTCAGGAACGAATCCAGTTCGTGCCAGGGATCGAACGGGTCGACCGAACCAGGGTTGCCGAGCGCCGGAGTGTTCGCCGCAGCGGCATCACCGACGTCGGTGAGGGCGATCTTGATCATGCGATCGGTCCACACCGCGGCGACCTTGGAGTTGGTCTTGAGTTTGGCGGTGAACGTCTTCGAGTCGGAACGAACGGCGAGGCGCCCAGTCTTGGACAGATCGTTGAGCACTTCACCGCCGGCAGCGGTGACAGCGGCATACATGTCAGCGCGCGTCGCGGATTTGGTGAAGCGGACAACCTGGACGCCCATCGAGTTCTGCGGTGCTCCTCTAGCCGGTTTGGCCGCTGCCACACTCATCACGTTGCTCGTCGTCATCGCGGATGTTGTCAGTGCCACACAGATCGCTGCCGCAATGAGCGGACGTCGTGGTCGGATCATGGACGTTCTCCTTTGTGCTTGCCGTTGCCGTCGAATGAATCTTCGCCGCCCGGCGATCTGAGGCAACCATAGCTGACTCGTCATGCTCTGAAATCCATCTCGCTCGGAGTAAGCGTTCGAGCAAGTTTGCTGTCGGTGTCCCTCCAAGCCCAGAAAGCACGACGCTCGTCGTGCAGAACGTGATTCTGGCGTTCGGTCGACCCGGGGTGGGCCGTCGCTTGCGCGTTCAGACCATCGGCCAGGGGTATCGCCGGCCGGATTGGTCGACGGGGAGCACCGGATGGTCGACCACCCACTGCGCTCGCTCTTGCATGGCAAGGGACTCGTCGTCGGACAACAAACAGGTCACCGCAAGCGGGGGAGACTCGACGATGCGCGCCGCAGCAGCCACAAGCACCTCGGTGATCGGCTCGCCGCCGAACTCCCAGACCACGGTGCGTAGTTTGAAGTCCGCGGCAAAACACAAGCCGTGGTCGATACCCCAGACATGACCCTCGGTATCGATCAGCACGTGGCCGCTCTTGCGGTCGGTGTTGTTGGCGATGATGTCGAACACGGCAACGGTGCGAAACACTTCGTACAGATCATCACGTGACTCGTGCAGTGTGAAGTAGTGCTGTTGGTGATCGGCGTCGACATACCATTGCAGGCTTCCCTCGCCCAGTGGCCCGTCGCGCAAGACCGTCGGCGGCACGAGGTCGATGCCCATTGCCTCGCTCAGGTGGTAGGCAGCGACTTCGCGGCGATGAAGCCCGGGTTCGAAATCCCAGAGCGGGCGTTCGCCACGCAGCGGCTTGTAGATCGCTTTACCCTCACCCTCGTCGCCGACCAGGTCGACGAGGAACGTGGCGTTGCTGCTCCACGGCATACGACCCTCGATGGTGATTTCACCTGTGCGAAGCAGCGCTAGTCGGTCCATCAGTTCATCCGCGGGCAGATGTGTGCGGTGGGGTCGACCGGGCCGCCGCACCATCGGCAGTTCGGTCGCCCGGCGGCTACCAGGGCATTGGCATGCTCGACGAATGCCTGCACTTGTCCGCGCGTGAGGAAGATCCGCACGCGGCCACGGTCGTCGACCAACTCTGGGTCGGGTTCTCCGGTGTCATCAACGGGCACCAGTTCGTCGAGTTGGACAAGCACGCGATCTGTGGCCGGTTCGTAGCCGAGGCCGATCGGGCCGAGTACGAAGACCGGGTCTGCCGGTGCGGCAAGTGCGAGGGCTGCAGGGAGCGGCTGATCCTCGGCCGGTGGAAGATCGTGGAGCACCTTGCGGAGATAGTCGGCGATTGCGCCCGCCTGTTGCTTCTCGCACTTGACTGTGACCTGATCGGTGCCCCGGCGTACCTGGAGCAGAAACATCCGCTGGCCCGGCAGCCCGACCGCGCCAAGAGTGAAGATGTCCACTTCGTCGAAGTCGTAGTAGACGCCCATATGCGAGCCTCAGGAAGGACGCAGCTCGGCCAGCGAGCCACCCGTGGAGTTGACGGTGAGCACGACAGGCCCGCCACCGTGGAAGGCGATCGCCGAGACCGAACACGTACTGATGACGATGCGCTGGAACAGGTCGATGTGGGTACCCAGCGCGTGGGCGACGGCAGCCTTGATCGGGTCGGCATGAGAGACGAGCACGACCACACCGCCAGGGTGCGCGGCGCGAATGCGGTCAATGGCACCGACGATGCGGTTCTGCATGGCGGTGAAGCTCTCGCCGCCGGGGAAGGTGAACGTGGAGGGTGCGCGCTGCACGGTCTGCCACTCGGGAAGCTTCATCAGGTTCTTCAGCTCGGCGCCGGTCCAGTCACCGAAGTCGCATTCGAGTAGACCCTTGTCGATCTGCACCTTCAGTTTTCGACCGGCAGCAATCGGGGCGGCCGTCTCGCGGGCCCGCTCGAGCGGCGACGCGTAGACGGCATCGACGCGCGTGAGCGCGGCAATGCGCTCGGCCGCGCGGCGGGCCTGCTCGTGACCTGCTTCGGCGAGGTGAAGGCCCGGGGCGCGCCCTGGTAACAGCTTGCCGGTGGTTGGCGTCTGGCCATGACGGACCAGGAGCACCAGTGTGGATGCAGGGGGGGATGTCTTTGTTCGTGCCATCGCAGTGTCGAAACCTACTGTGCGAGTCGTGGATTCGCTCCCTTGTCTTCGTACCGATATTGGTGATTGCCGTCGATGCCCCCGGCTCGTGGCGTGGCGCGAGCAGGTTGCAGTCGAAAAACGAGCGGCGTATCGCGACGATACGTACTGGGGTCGTGGTGTGGCCGGCTTCGGGGACCCTGGTGCTGGAGTGCTGGTACTGGGGTTGGCGCCCGCTGCCCACGGTGCCAACCGCACGGGTCGGGTGTTCACCGGCGACCGTTCGGGCGACTGGCTGTTCAGGGCGATCCACCGCGCCGGAATGGCGAACCAGGCCACTTCTGTCTCGGTCGACGACGGGTTGCGCCTGGACGGCGCGTGGGTGACGGCGGTGGTGAAGTGCGCCCCTCCCGGTAACAAGCCCGAACCGGCCGAGCGTGACAACTGCGCACAGTTTCTCGATCGAGAACTGGGTCTGCTGACTGCTGTTCGCGTCGTTGTGTGCCTCGGGGGGTTCGCGTATGAGGCCGCATGTCGGCAGTGGGGAGTGCGCCCGCGACCAAAGTTCGGTCATGGGGTCGAGGTGCCCACGGAGAGTGGGATGATCCTGCTGTGTTCGTTCCATCCGAGCCAACAGAACACGTTCACCGGTCGTCTGACCGAGTCGATGCTCGACGCGGTGTTCAGCCGAGCACGACAACTCGGTGGTTGAACAGTACCCGTGGGCCTCAACGGTCGAGAGCGGCCTTCACGGCTGCGGCGGCTAGCGCGTTTGCGGCCTTGCCGTCGTCCAGGTACTCAGCGAGCGAGAAGAATCCGTGGAACATCCCACCAAATCGCACATGACTCGTTGCGACCCCGAGGGCACCGAGTCGGGCTGCGTAGGCGTCGCCCTCGTCGCGCAGTGGGTCGTAGTCCGCGGTGATGACCAACGCAGGCGGTGTGGCCGCGAGGACGGCGTCGGGCGCGAGCAATGGGGACACTCTGGGATCGTCGGGCGATCCCTTGCCGCCGGACAGGTACTGGTCGATGAACCAACTCATCCCAGCTTTGGTGAGGAACGGACCGGCCGCGTTCTGTTGGTAACTGGGTTGCGCCTGTGTGCAGTCGGCCACGGGATACACGAGCAACTGGAACACGAGTGGAGCGACACCGAGCTGGGCGACCACGGCGGCCAGGTTGCCGCCAGCGGAGTCACCACCGATCGCCATACGGTCGGCCCGGCACCCGAGTGCGGCGGCATTGGTGTGCGCCCACCGGGTGGACGTGAGGGCGTCTTCGAGCCCTGCTGGGAATGGGTGTTCCGGCGCAAGCCGGTAGTCGATGCTCAGCACCGCGTGGCCGCTGTCGCGAGCGATCGAGCGGCATATGCCATCGTGTGAGTCGAGATCGCCGATCACCCAACCGCCGCCGTGGAGGTACACGAGCAGTCCCAGATCACCGCGATCCGTCGGTCGATATAGCCGCGCGGGCACCCCGCCTGCATCGACGTCACGGATTTCGTGCAGTTCGATCGTCGACGGACGCCACCGTGCCTTGCGAGCAGCACGTGCCTGCTCGGGGGTTGACTGCTCGATCGGTGGATCGCCGATCGACTCCATCAGAGCGAGGAGCGAGATGGCCTGGGGGTGCAACGTCACGGACGTCAGTCTGTCAGGTGGGTGGCGATGCCGATGTAGCGTCGGGACCATGCCCGGACCGAGCCTTCCCGATGATCTCGACCGGCTCGAGTCGTCGCTCTTGGACCGCTTCACAGCACTCGCGGCGCAAGACCTGCCCGGCCCGGACGAGCCCGGTCCGAACGGACGCGGTCCCGATGCGCCGCTGCGGCCGGGTTCGACGCTCACCATTGGGCATGCACGGCGGCTGTTTCGTGCCCAACTGCAGAGCCGTCACCTCGATCATGCGGCGCGCTGGCTGCGTGCTCGGGGGCAGGGTTTCTACACGATCGGCTCGGCGGGTCATGAGGGCAACGCCGGGGTGGCAGCCGCGCTTCGGGTCACTGACCCGGCGTTGCTGCACTACCGCTCCGGTGGGTTCTACCTCGCCCGCGCCCAGCAGCGTGGCGGCCATGACGGCGTGCGCGACATCCTTGCCGGGTTGTTGGCGTTGGTCGACGAGCCGATTGCTGGCGGACGGCACAAGGTGTTCGGGCATCCGGATCTCGGGATCATCCCGCAGACCTCGACCATTGCTTCGCACCTCCCGCGTGCAGTGGGTGTCGCGTTTGCGATCGACCGCGCCAGTCGTCTAGGAGTCGCTGGCGCATGGCCGCACGATGCCGTGACGGTGTGCTCGTTCGGCGATGCCAGTGCGAACCACTCCACCGCGCAGGGTGCGATCAATTCGGCCGCCTACACCGCGCACAGCGGGATACCGCTCCCGCTGCTGTTCGTCTGCGAGGACAATGGCTGGGGGATCAGCGTCCCCACACCGCGGGGCTGGATCGAATCGGCGTTCGCTCATCGACCGGGGCTGCGTTACGAGCAGGCAGATGGCAGCGACCTCGCCGAAGTGTTCGATGTCACCAGCGAGCTCGTGCGGTGGGTCAGGGCGACGCGTGGTCCGGCGCTTCTGCATCTTCGCACAGTGCGGTTGATGGGCCATGCCGGGACCGATGTCGAAAGCGGCTACCGCAGCGCTGCATCCATTCGTGCCGACGAAGATCGTGATCCGCTGGTGGGTACTGCTCGACTGCTTGTGGCGTCCGGAGCGATGACGTCTGAGGAGATCGCGTCGCTCTACATCGAAACCAGGGCTGAGGTACGCGATCTCGCGCTGTCGATGGCCGGAGGGCGGGTGCTCGTCGATGCCGGCGAAGTGATGGAGCCGCTCTCGCCACGCCGTCCAACGGATGTGGCTGAGGCAGCCTCGATCGTTGCCGATGACGACGCGCGGCAGCGGTTCTTCGGCGCCTCGTTGCCCGAGCACGATGGGCCGCTCACCTTGGCCGAGACGATCAACCGCACGCTCGGCGATGTTCTTGCGTCGAGACCCGAGGTGCTGGTGTTCGGCGAGGATGTGGGGGTCAAAGGTGGCGTCTACGGGGTCACTCGCGGACTCCGCAAGCGGGCCGGAGCGGCGAGGGTGTTCGACAGCTTGTTGGACGAACAATCGATCCTCGGACTCGCGCTCGGGGCAGGTGTGTCCGGGATGTTGCCGAACCCCGAGATCCAGTATCTCGCCTACCTGCACAACGCTGAAGACCAGTTGCGCGGTGAAGGCGCCAGCCTGTCGTTCTTTTCTCAAGGGCGGTTTCGCAATCCGATGGTCGTACGGGTGGCCGGCCTTGCGTATCAGAAGGGGTTCGGCGGCCACTTCCACAACGACAACGCGATCGGTGTGCTCCGCGACATCCCCGGTCTCGTGATCGCGTGTCCCGCCCATCCGCTCGACGCGGCACCGATGTTGCGTACCTGTGTGGCATCGGCGGCGACCGACGGCACTGTGTCGGTGTACCTGGAACCGATCGCGCTCTACCACACCCGTGATCTGCATGAGCCGGGCGACGGTCTCTGGACGGCGCCCTACGCTCCACCGGCCGCATGGGCTGCCTGCGATGTGCCGATCGGGCGTGCGCGCATCGCCCGCGACGGCCACGACGTCTTGGTGGTCACCTGGGCGAATGGGTTGTTCATGTCGTTGCGGGTGGCCGAGCGTCTCGCCGTGGACGGCATCAGTTGCAGGGTGCTCGACATGCGGTGGTTGGCACCGCTACCGATGGCCGACATCGTTCTCCATGCCACGCAGGTTGGCCGCGTGTTGGTCGTTGATGAGACCCGCAACAGCGGTGGTGTGGGCGAAGGAGTGATCGCCGGGCTGGTCGAGGCTGGATATCGTGGCGAGATGCGCCGTGTCGCAGCGCTCGATTCGTTCATCCCGATCGGTGATGCTGCGCTCGCCGTGCTGGTCCGTGACGACCAGATCGAGGTCGCACTGCGCCAGATGGCGGACAGTCAGTGAGCGGCAGGGGCGGTGCCGTCGGCCTTCTTCTTGGGCGGTGGCACTCCGATGGCAGGTGCGCGGTCGGCGAACTCGGGCCACCGGCGCCGGCTGACGATTGACAACAGCCGAAGTAGCCGCATCGCTTCTTTGTCCTCTTGCGCCGGCCTGGCGATGATGGTGCCATCGGCGATCATCCGGTCGATCACTTCCTTGCCGAGTTCGGTGCGCACGATCGTGAGCGTCCAGTCGTTGTCCTCGCCGATGCCGCCCGTCGACACATCGGCATGTTCGGCGGCGAAGTCCGGGCAGTTCTTGCAGCCCTCGCGGGTCCAGGCGTGGCACTCCTTGAGGTTGATCTCGTGGTACGAGCCGTCCTTCATCCAGATCTGGAACACCCCCTTGATGTTCATCTTCGCCATGTCCTGCTTCTTCAGGCCGTACTTGGCCTCGAACAGTTCAGGGAAGATCGCATCGTCGAACGTCTTCGAACACAACAGACCGATGTTGAACAGGAACGGCTTGCCGACCTTGCCGGCCTTGCGATCCCACATCACCGGTGGGGACGAGGTCTGGCAGCCCATGCCGACGAGTGCCAATCGGGTCAGACCCTGCTCTTTCGCGTCGCGCAACGCGAGGGGATTCGCGCAGTACGTGTAGCGGCTGCCTGCGGTGGCGAGGATCTCTTCCTTGTTACGGGCCAATACCGGCTTGGCCTTCCACGCGTCGTCGTCTTCGACGCCGCTCACCATCGCTGCTTCGATGTAGTCGTGGTCGATGAGCCAAGTGAGCATCGCCGTGACGAGCCCACCGTCTTGACCCTTTTGATGTTGCTCGTCGTTGGCGGCCCTGGTGAGCCACAGGTCTTGCCAGATGCCGGCCATCTCATCGGGCTCGCGCACCCGGCCGAACAGGTGCATGTCGGCAGCCGGTTCCCACGCACGGAACCGGGGGCAGGCCCGGGTGCATGTGGTGCAGCCTTTTTCGCCGTGGATGCAGTTGTCGAGCCCCAATTCCTCTTCGATGTGGAACGGAATGTACTTGCCCTCCGCGTGCTCGTACCCGATGACATCGTGTGGACACGTGACGACGCAGCCGGCGCAGCCAGTGCACAGCCCGGTGGTGATCACCTCGGCGTACAACTCCTTCCACTGCGCGGTCCACCGCTCGGCCTTGCCGGTGGCGGGTGGAACAGCTGCGGGCTCGGTGATCGTCATGGACCGAATCTACGCGGCCGAGGGCCGGTGTGCCGAGACGGCCAGTGAAGTCAGGGGAATGTGATGATGATCGACGTGTCGGTCGTGCCGGCGTCTTTCTTGAACACACCCTTGATCTTCGTGCCGAGCCCGATGAGAGCGACCATGAAGCCGTACTTGGCCTTGATCGCGGCCTGCACCTGTGCATGGGCATCTCCGGTGACTGCCGCTGCCATCGCCTCGACCGTCTCGGCACCGACTTTCACGCGACCGCGTACGTCGCAGGCCTGCATCGTGACCTTCGGGTTGTTGCGGAGACGCTTCGCCTTGCCCGAGGTGGCGTCGGTGGTGAACCCGGCGGTGCCGTCGGGCAGGGGGGCGATCCACACCGGCGATGAGACAGCGGTGCCGTCCTTTTTGAACGTGGTGAACGAGACGTACTTGGAATCGCTGATCGACATCGGGCGAGGTTATCCGGGGTGCTCCGTCGAAGTTCCGCGCAGGTGTGACTCGCCGCATCAGTCACGCTGCAGCAATCCGATGCTGGTATTGAACCCGGAGAAGAGATAGTGGCTCTCGGTCGGCAACGGCATGTCGAAACTGTCCCCCGGCCATTGCTGCAGGGCCTCGTACGCCTCGCCGGTGAGCGGATTGAACCAGATCGAGATGACCCCGGTGGTGGCTTCCGTGGTGCCTTGCGCCGGGGCTCGCCAAAACGCAAAGGTGAAGTTGAAGGTACCCGTGGGGGTGTCTTTGAATTCCTCGAGCGTTGCACCGGGCGCGATGAGTTCTACATTGCTTTGAGCTCGGGCCTTTGCCTCTTCGAGATCGAAAACACCATCGATGGACGCGCCGCCGAAGCGCTGTCCCTCGGGGCTGACGAACAACACTCGGGTGGGGCCGGGAGCCTCGACTGTCCACCCGGGCGGTGGTGATAGTTCGACGAGATCATTGACCTTGAACGAAGGGAACACCGAGTTGATCCGAGTGGCTCCGGGGGGCGTCAGGCTGGCGACTGGTCCGATGAGCGGTGCATCGAGGAACGAACGGTACAACTCATCGATTGCCTCGGACGGTACGGTGGCGCCGCTCTCGTTCTCGAGAGGAACGGAGATGTCGGTCATGAGCGTCAGCCCATCGGCTCGGCGGTATCTGATGATCTCGCCGCGCAAGCCGCCGGAGTCGTTCGAGTTGAACACTTGGTAGTCGAGCCGGACGCTGTCGGATGGCGCCGTACCTGACTTATCTACCGGTTTGGGAACGACCTGCGAGTACATCGCTGCCGCGGAGAGTGAATCGAATGAATCCACGTATTGCTGCAGTCCGATGAGCGGGTCCTCGTCAGCCTCACCATCCCTCACGTAAATGGCCGCCGTCACGATGCCATTGTCGATGAGCGTCGTACCGCTGTCGCTCGGCTGCAAGGTAAACGTGTCCGGCATCGTCATGAACAGGCCGTTGCCGAGGTCGAGCGCGCCCGGAGGAATCGTGACCTCGGCGGCCGTCACCGTGGTCTCGGGTGCGGCAGCAGTGGCCGGTGGATCTGACGGTGGTGGCGCTGTCGTAACCGCAGCGGTCGCCGCCTCGGTCGTCGCCACGCTTGTAGCGGCTGCTGCCTTCGCTGGGCCTGATGCGGCCACTGTCGTGTTACTTGCCACCGTGGGGGCATCACTGTTGCCCGAAAACGCCACGACGGCAATGCCGGCGATTGCTACCACGGCGACAGCACCGAGTGCCACGAGCAACTTGGTGCGTTTCGCCGGCGCGCTTGGGCCGGAGACAGTGTGCGCCGCCGGGGAAAACGGGACCAGAGCGACGGCGGTGGGGACCGAGGCGACGGTGACGGGGACGGAGGCTGTTGCCAGCTGCGTTTCGATCGGACTCGACTCGAGCGGGCCACCTGAGCCCAGCCCAGCCCCGCCCGAGCCGCCGGCTCCCAGGGCAATCGCGAACTTCGGATGTGCGTCGACGGCTACGGGTCGACCGCTGCGTTCGCGGATGAACTCACTGACGAGCGGGATCCGCGAACTTCCTCCGACGAGCAACACGCGGCTGACCTGGTCCAAGGTCATACCCGCACTACGGACAGCGCGCTCGAGCGCCTCGAAGGTTTCGTTGAGCCGCGGTTTGATCATCCCTTCGAGCTCACGTCGGGTGAGACGAATCTCTGTTCGCACACCAGGTAGGGACACCGTGATCGAGGTGTCGGTATCACCCGATAGCGCTTCCTTGGCGGCCCGGCACTCATCACGCAATCGTGCTACATCGGCTTGCACCGCTGGATCGTTCCCGTCGAGTCGGGTCAGCGCGCCTTCGAGCGCGTCATCGACGAACGCCACGATCGCAGCGTCGATGTCGATCCCGCCGAAGCGTTCCAACCCCTCTGGCCGTCCGACGATCTCGAAGCCTTGGCCGGCGCCGATGCTCTGCACCAGTGCCACATCGAAGGTGCCGCCTCCGAAGTCGTAGACCGCGACGGTTTCGCCTATCTCGACGCGGTTCCGCGAGGCATACGAGATTGCTGCGGCTTGCGGCTCGGTCAGAAACGACGTCGTCGCCAGATCGAGTCCTCCGAGCCGGGCGACTTCGTGCATCTGTTCCAACTTGTACGGCCCGTAGGTCGCCGGGTGGGTCAACACAACCCGCTCCGGCGCCTCACCCTCTTGCGCTGTCACTGCATCGACGATGCCGCGCAGCAGATGCCCCATCAACGACTCGGCCGAGTAGGGGGTGCCGCCCAGCACGAGTGGTGTCGGGTCGCCCAACCTCCGCTTGAACTCTCGGGCCACACGCGTTGGTTCGGCCAACCCGCGCCGGACCGCTACATCGCCGATCAGCACCTCGCCGTCGGCGCGCAACAACACCACCGAGGAGATGACTGGATTCGCAGTGCCGAACGAAGCCATTTCAACTCGCCCACCTCGGCCGATTGCCGCTGCCGAATACGTCGTCCCGAGATCGACACCCAATTGATAGCCCACGCAATGAGTCCCCGTTCTTGTGCTGTCGACAGCTTCCCACGTCTGAAGCATGAGGCACTGCCCGAATCATGTTCCTACCTGAGAGACTTGGGATATGACGCCCAGACCGATCGATGGTGCGATGATCAAACGGGCGCGGACACAGTTGGTGTCCGATGCCGACCTCGCTGGAAGAGCGTTGGCTCGCCGGCTGTCGCAGCAGGCCGATTCGTGGTTCGAGAGCCTCGCCGCCGATCTGCCCCCACGGTGGTCGCTCGTTGCCACCGGCGGGTATGCCGGTGGTGTGTTGTGTCCGGGCAGCGACATCGATGTCGTGCTGCTTCATCCGGCCAAGACCCCTGAGCAACGTGTGCGCGAGGTGGCCGAGCGGCTGTGGTACCCACTGTGGGACGGAGGCATCAAGCTCAGCCCGGCAGCGCACACGACGAAGAGTCTGTTGCAGCTTGCCGCGGACGATCTCGAGACGGCCACGTCCATTCTGCGGGTGCGATGCCTCGCCGGTGATCTCGATCATGTCCACGAGTTGCACGAGGCGGCTGTCCAGCAGTGGCGACGGAAGCCTCAGCTGTGGCTCCAGCGGCTCGCCGAGACGGGCGAGCAACGTTGGGCCCGGTACGGCGACGTGGCATCGCTACTGGAGCCGGATCTGAAGGACGGACGTGGTGGCCTGCGCGATCACGACATGATTCGTTGGGCGCTCGCTGCCGACCGTGCCGAGGTGACCGAAGCGCTGGAGTGCCCATTCGAAGATCTCGCCGGTTCGGCCGAGATCTTGCTTGCGGCGCGATGCGAATTGCACCGCACCACCGGCCGTACGTCCAACGTGTTGTTATTACAGGAGCAGGACCGGGTTGCAGAGACGATGGGCTACGCGGATGCCGACACGTTGATGCTCACCATTTCGTCGGCGGCGCACTCCATCGAGTGGGCGGGTGAGCGGTTCTGGCGTCGCGTCGAGCGGGTGACGCGCAAGGGCGCCCGCGGCGAGACCCATACAGCGCGCCCGCTTGCCGATCATGTGCCCGGCGTGACCGTGCTCGACGGCGAGGTGCAGGTGTCGCTCGATGCCGACCTCGACGAGCAGGCGTTCGTGTTTCGTGCCGCTGCCGCGGCAGCGCATCAGGGCCATCCACTCGGTGGGCGTTCGCTGAGGCTGCTCGCCAGCCGCGGCTATGAGCCGAATGAGGTGTGGTCCGAGCGCACTCGTCGGGCGTTCGTCAGTCTGCTCGGCGCTGGACAGGCAGTCGTCGCTGCCGTCGAAGCGTTGGAGCAGTACGACCTGTTCAGCAGGTTCCTTCCAGAGTGGCGGCACGTGCGCAGCCGGCCGCAGCGCAACGCATTCCACACGTACACCATCGATCGTCACCTGCTGCAAACCGTAGCCAACGCGAGTGATCACGTCCGCGCCGTCTCTCGCCCCGACCTGCTGCTCGTGGGGGCCCTGTTGCATGACATCGGCAAGGGTCGACCTGGCGACCACACCGATGTGGGCATGGACCTGGTCGACACGATCGGTCCCCGGATGGGATTCCCTACCGACGACGTTGCCGTGCTGCGCAGTCTGGTCGAGCATCATCTGTTGTTGTCCGAAACCGCAACTCGTCGCGACTTGTCCGACCCGCGCACCGCGCTCAACGTGGCCGACGCGGTCGGCGATCTCGGTCGTCTCGAACTGCTGCACGCGCTCACGGTCGCAGACAGCCTTGCCACCGGGCCAGCGGCGTGGTCCACATGGAAATCGGGCCTCGTCGATGAACTCGTCCGCACGGTTGCCGAACGTCTGCGCGGCCAGCCGTTCGACCCTGATGACGCTGTAGCCGAACGCCGGTTCGCGCACCTTGCCGAACAGGTCCGCGCTGATGGGGCGCTCCACATCGAACACGAGAACGTGGATGACTTCTACGTACTTCGGATCGCCAGCCGCGACCGTCCCGGACTGTTCGCGGTGATCGCCGGCACGCTTGCGGTGCATGGTTTGGACGTGGTCGGCGCCGATGCGTTCACGCTGGCGGGTGGTGCCGCGGTCGACGAGTTTCGGATCATGCGTATCGGGGGCGGCTCGCCGAATTGGGCCAAGATCGAACACGGCTTGCTCGGTGTGCTGAGCGGGGAGGTCGACATCGAGGCCCGACTCGATCAGCGCGTCCGCACCTACGGGCGTGCTCGTCGGCGGGCCGTGGCCGCTGCACAACCTCGGCTCGAGGTGCTGATCAGCAATGACGCGTCAGATTCCACGACCATGATCGACGTGCGCGCGCCCGACGGCGTGGCGGTGTTGTACCGGCTGTCGCGCACGCTCACGGGTCACGGTGTCGACATCCGGTCGGCCAAGGTGTCCACCCTTGGACACGAGGTCGTCGACGTGTTCTACGTCCAACTGCCGGGCAGCGCCGGCGGCATCGATGGCCAGATCCCCGCCGATCGCCACGACGCCATCCGGTCGTCACTCAAGGCCGCACTCGTCGACTGACGAACGAACCCCGATGGTCAGTTGTCGGACCCGCAGACGGTGAGACCGTAGTCCTGGAGCTTGCTGTTCACGCTCGCCAGAGGATCGCCCTGAACCGACGCGGCAGATCAATCCCCGATGGTTCATGAGGGGGTTAACACTACCGGTACAGTCGCTTGTCAAGCACGAAATCGCCCGACCTTTGGCGTTGGGCTGTCATTGACAGCAACCCAACGCCAAAGATCGGTTGGTGCGACGTGGAGTCGCGAAGTGCAGAACGAGATGGCATTTTCGCGCGTTGTGTTCGTCACTTCGCCCGTGGCTGCACATCGGGCCGGGGTGCCGCCACACCGCACCCACATTTAGCGACAGCCTGTTGACCGCGCTTCAACGCCAAAGCTCAGGCCCGACCTCCGACTTGCTTGCCGTTCTGGCTAGATCGCGTCGGCGCCTTCTTCGCCGGTGCGGATCCGTACGAGTCGATCGACCGACGTGACCCAGATCTTGCCGTCACCGATCTTGCCGGTCGACGCCGCGTCGCGAATCGCGTCGACGGTTGCGTCGATCACGGTGTCGCTGACGACGAGTTCGATCTGGACCTTGGGGACGAAGTCGATCTTGTACTCCGCGCCCCGGTACGTCTCGGTATGACCACCCTGTCGACCGACGCCGCGAACTTCGCGGACGGTCATGCCGAGGATGCCGAGCTTCTGCAAGGCGTCCTTGACGTCGTCAAGCTTGAATGGTTTGACCACTGCGGTAATGAGCTTCATTGCTCGGAAACCTCCTATGAATCGAGCCTGTGATACCTGTCCGGTATCAGTCGTTGTCAGTCGTTGTCAGTCGTTGTAGCCGAGCACGCCCATTTCGGGGATATCGACGCCTTCGATCTCTTGGTCTTGCGGGGTACGGATGCCACCCTTGGTGAACTTGTTCTGGAGCTTGAAGAACCCGAAAGCAAGTCCGAAAATCACAGTACAGATGACGACGGCACCGAGAAGCTGCGCACCGAACTGGCCGAACTTGCCCTCGATCAATCCCTCGACTTTGATCGCATTGCCAGCGGCATCCTTCGCGCCGTTCCATCCGGCACCGTACTGACCGTTGGCAAAGATGCCGACACACAGCACTCCGAAGATGCCACCAACACCGTGGACGGCAATTGCACCGACCGGATCGTCGATGCCCCGGCGCTCGATGAAGAACACCGCTTCGATCACGAGAATCGCGGCAACGAGGCCGATGACTGCTGCAGCCCAGGGAGCGACGAAGGCGCATGGTGCGGTGATCGCAACGAGGCCGGCGAGCATGCCGTTGACCATCATGCCCGGGTCTGGCTTACCGGTCTTGAACGTGATGTAGTACATCGCAACGATTGAACCGACGGCTGCGGCGATGGCAGTGTTGGCGGCCACTGTGGCGAACTGGATGTCGGTTGCGGCGAACGTGGATGCAGCGTTGAAACCGAACCAGCCGAATAGCAGGATGAAGCAGCCGGTCATCGCCATGGGGATGTTGTGTCCTGGGATGGCCCGTGGTTTGCCATTCGCACCGAACTTGCCGATACGGGGCCCGAGCACGATTGCGCCGGCCAGAGCCGCCATACCGCCGACTGCGTGTACCACGCCCGACCCGGCAAAGTCGGCGTAGCCCACGCCGAGACTCATCGTGTCCCACGTCTTGGACAGCCAGCCGCCGCCCCAGGTCCACGCAGCGAACAGTGGGTAGTACAACGAGCCGCAGAACAGGCCCCAGATCACGAAGCTCTTCCACTTCCACCGTTCCGCCATCGAGCCGGTCGGAATGGTTGCCACGGTGTCCATGAAGGCGACCATGTAGAGGAAGAACGCAAGTAGCGCCGGGGTGGCCCCGTTGCCGAGGTGATCCCAGCCCTTCCACAGGAACGCCCAGTTTCCTGATCCGAGCAGGGGCTTCGGGTCCATCGCAGCGCCGCCGGCGCCGAAGTATGGCGTACCGTCGAATCCGCCGAACGCAAGCGGGAAACCGACGAACAAGAACCCGATGAAGCCAAGTCCGAAGATCGCAAAGTTGGTGCTCATCACGTGAGCAGCGTTCTTCTTCTGGGTGAAGCCGGTCTCGACGAGCGCAAAGCCAGCCTGCATGAAGATCACCAGGATGGCGCCGATCACCACCCACAACATGTTGGTGGCTTGGCCGAGCGCTGCCACTGGGTCGATGTCTTCGGCAAATGCCGTGCCCGTCAGTAGCAACGCTGGGACTGCAGCGCCGGCGAGACCGCCGACGACATATTTTAGTGCAGGGTGTTTGCGCACAGAATCCTCCTGATGACGCGAGTAGATACGAGTAGGGATGTTCGTGGCGTGGTACGGCCAACGACTCGACGCGACACTGAGGCGAGACACCGGCACGCTACGGAGCCGACGTTTCGCAGCCGTCGCAGAAGTGTTTCCGTCGTGTGGCAATCGCGTGCGTCAGTTGCGACGCTGCCGCCGACTGCGACGCCGATGCCCGCCGGTGGCAAGTGTGGCGCGCATCCGCTCGATGGCGGGGTCGCCGAGCTTGCGGTTGAACCGGTCCGAGACAGCGAATCGGTCGTTCACCTGGCCATCGGCCGATGCGATCCGAGCCGAATGGATGACAGCACCCGACGACGCAAACGCGCTGCTGACCGCCTGCAGCGCGCCTGGTTCGTCGGGTCCGGTGACGGTGCACACCGTGAGCCACGGCAGCGCATGGTTGTCGAACGTGAGCTCAAGCGATGGGCGGGCGCTTGTGTGCACCGCTGTACGGAGCCTGAGCTGGAACGCTTCGCCGAGTGACCGGGCGCCAGGCCGTTCGCCGGAGCGCACGATGAAGCTGCACAGCACGGCAGTGTCTGGCCATGTGGCCACGTCGGCGCCGACGATGTCGGTGCCTTCGTTGGTGAGCACATCGGCGAGCCGCGCGAGTAAGCCGTCGGTATCGCGACAGGCGACGTCGATCTTCCAGTGGTCGGGTTCTGGCTCAGGGCTGACGGCGACCCGGACGACACCGGCGCGCGGCAACGGCTCCACCAGATGGGCCTGACGGGCAAGTTCCTCCGGATCGTGGGCAAGCAGGTATGTCGTCGATGCGAAGCGGAGCCGGTCGATGGGTGCCGGATCGGTGAGAAGATGTTGAGCTGCCAGCCGGCGTGCTCCGGCAAGGTTCAGTGCATCGCCTCCGGTGAGTTCCGGATGGTCGAGCGCTTCTTGCACCTGTCGGTACTGCGAGTCGAGGGCATCGCGATGTATCGGAGACAGGTCGCCGAATGCGAGTGCGAGTAAGTACGCGTGACGTGCGTGAGTCGGGGTGGCGAGATGAGTTGCCATCTGGAGGATCTCGTTGTCGTCGAATCCGGCAGGGTCGTGGGCCCGGGTGCGCAGCAGGTTTGCGTCGGCGACGATCGATGTGATCCGCACGGCGTCGACGTCGTTGCTCAGCCGTTGCGCGAGGCTCGATATCGACTCACTGTCCAAGCACACATCGGTGACGAACGCGGCGAGGACGAGCTCGTCGTTGGAGTCGGTGCGGGCGAGCAGCATGTCTGGCTCGTTGGTCAGCGTCAGGTCGTGCAAGCGATCTACGACCGGGAATCGCAGGGAGCCGAGGGGGTCGAGATCGGTCATGTCGGCGCGCCGTCTGCTCATCGCGGTGGCGACCTCGGGGAGCGACCGGTCGAGTACCCCGGTGACATCGAGAAACCGCCACGACCGGGGTACGTCTTCACGGAGCAACTCGACAAGCTTCGGTGTGTCGGCGGCAGTCCAGGTGATCTCGTGTCGCCGGTGCCTGGCGAACCAGTCCAACACCGGTTCAGCGGGCCGAGCTGTTGCTGCCTGATGGGCGGTCGCCAACGCAACCTGGATCGTCGCCGATGCCGGCGGCGTTGCCGCGAAGCCGATGATCCCGTCGTCGACGGTCAGCCAGCCGCCGTCGGGCTCCTCGGTTGCAACGAACAGTTCGGCACCATGGTCGGCGGTCGGTGCTCTACCGAGTCGCGTGCGCAGCAGGGGCGGCGTGAGCACTGTGGTGACGAGCACCACGATCAGCAACGCACCGTATTGATCGCCGTCGAGCACTCCCTTGGACAATCCAATCGATGCGAAGATCAGTCCCACCTCGCCGCGTGGGATCATTCCGAGGCCGATGAGCACACGGTCGGCGCGCCCGCGGGGAACGCTCAACGCCGACACCATCTTGCCGGCCACAGCAACGGCGCTCATCGCGACAGCCAGGCCGATCACCGACGGTTTCGCCATCGCAGCAAGATCGGCATTGATGCCAATGCTGAGGAAGAAGACGGGAATGAAGATGTTGCCGACCGCACCGAGGTCGTTCGCGATCCGCTCGTGTTGCTCGGTCTGGCCGAGCGCCAATCCGGCCATGAATGCGCCGATGATGAACGCCAGCTTCGCTACGTCGGCAAGCGCCGCGAACGCCATCATCAACGCGAACGCGGCGACCACCAGCGTAGCGCTCGACGTGGCGCGTCGATGGATCACGCCGAAGACCTTCGGCACGACGAGGATGCCGAGCAGTCCCGTGCCGACGAGAAAGGCCACGGCCAAGCCGAGTGTCTGCGCAACCGTGCCCACACCGACCGACCCACCGGTGACCATCTTCACGACAACGGTCAGGATGATCAGTCCCAGTACATCGTCGGCTACCGCCGCGCCGAGCACGATGCGCGCCTCGACCGATGCCAGGGCGCGAAGATCACCGAACACTCTTGCGGTGATACCGACGCTGGTAGCCGTGAGTGCAGCGCCGAAGAAGATGGCGGTGTTCGTCGATTCGCCGAAGAGGAGTCCGATTCCGGTGCCGGCGGCGAACGGCACGACGACACCGGTGACCGCCACCGCCATCGATACTCCGCCCACCTTGCGGAGTTCGACAAGGTCCATCTCCATTCCTACCGACAGCAGCAGCAGCAGAACGCCGATCTCGGCCAGGACTGCCAGCGAGATGCCTCGGTCGCCACCGAGTTCGACGAGCCCGAGACCCGATGGTCCGATTACGACTCCGGCCACGATCTCGCCGAGCACTGCGGGAATCCGCGCCCGCTCGGCGAGTTCGGCGGCCAACTTCGCCGCAGTGAGCACGATCAACAGATCGAGGAGCAGGCGGGCGAGATCGGCGGAACCGGTTGCAGCAAACATCGAGGACGCAATGCTAGAGCAACGCGGCGGCGCCCGGCCTGGCCGCGTCGGCAAGCATCCAGCCTCGTGAACGCACCGTGATGATCGCGTCGCGCCCGAGATTGCGGCGAAGGTCGACGAGCACGCTGTCGCAACGGCGCACACTGAGATCGGCCAGTCCAGCCTGGCGGGAAAGCTCGCGGCGGCTGGTGACGCGACCGCGATGAGCGACCAATACGGCGAGCACCGCCCGCTCCTGTACGCCGAGTTCGACCACGATTGCGAGGGGGTTGGCATCGGGGTTGGCCTGAGCGGCTGGAACGGGCGGCGTCATCGGAGTTGACGGTAGGCGACACGGGTTTCTCAGGTGTTCGGCCTTTGTGAACGGGGTGTGAACCGGTCGATCGCCGAGTCGATGGTCCGTTCGCTCGTCCTGACTTCTGGGTTGCACCCGACTTGACCCGCGGGTCAAGATGTCTGACATGGACCTGAGCTACTCCGTCGAAGCCGAATCGTTCCGTGTCGAGATCCGCAGTTGGCTGGAAACGCATCTACCCAACGGCTGGATGACCGAAGGGTTCGAGATGAGTCCCGACGAACGCAAGGTGTTCAATGCCGGCTGGCCGGCGAAGCTGTTCGAGGGCGGATGGATCTGTGCGACCTGGCCGAAGGAATACGGCGGCAAAGGTCTCTCCACCATGCAGGGCGTGGTGCTGGCCGAGGAGTTCGCCCGTGCGAAAGCACCGCTTCGGGCCGACTTCTTCGGTGACACCCTCGTCGGCCCGACGATCTTGCAGTGGGGGTCCGAGGAACAGAAGCAGGCGTTCCTGCCACGGATTCTGAACGGCACGATGAGTTGGTGCCAGGGGTTCAGCGAGCCGAACAGCGGCTCAGACCTTGCATCGTTGAAGACCCAGGCGGTGCTCGATGGTGACGAGTGGGTGATCAACGGGCAAAAGGTGTGGACAACCGGCGGACACAATGCCGACTACTGCTTCCTACTTACCCGCACCGACCCCGCTGCATCGAAGCACAAGGGCATCAGCTACCTGCTCGTGCCGATGCGCCAGGAAGGCGTCGAGGTGCGCGGCATCGTCCAGCCCGATGGCACCGCCGAGTTCTGCGAGGTGTTCTTCACCGATGCCCGCTGCCCGAAAGAGAACGTGGTCGGCGGCGTGAACAACGGATGGCAGGTGGCCAACTCCACGTTGGCGTTTGAGCGTGGCATGAGCGCCACGACCGGATACCGACGGTTCGTCGAGGAGCACAAGCTGATGGTCGCGGCCGCCACCGAGAACGGCACCATCGACGACCCACTCGTACGCCAAGGCCTGGCGCAGTTCTACACAAAGATCCAGATCCTGCGCATCAACGGCTTGCGCTCGCTGTCGGCCGCGTTGTCCAAGGTGAAGGATCCGGCTGTCGCCGCGCTCGGCGCCACCAACAAGATGTTCTGGACCGAGATGCACCAGGAAGCAATGGAGTTGTCACTGCACATCTTCGGAGCGAGTTCGATGCTGATCACGACCGGGCCCACGACGAACTCGTGGCCCGGAGCGGCCCGCGACAAACGTCGTGATGGTTATCCCGTTAGCCCGATGATGAGCAGTTTCTTCTTCAGCCGCAGCGAGACGATTTGGGGCGGCACGAGCCAGATCCAGCGAAACATCGTCGGTGAGCGCGTTCTCGGCCTACCGAAGGAACCCCAAGTCGCCGGTTGACCCGTCCGTGCTCCTGTCGTCAGTCTGTTGCTGCTGCTGCTGTCGTTGCTGCTGTCGTTGCTGCTGAGGTCAGATCGCGTCGTCGCCACGCTCGCCGGTGCGGATACGGATCAGTTCGTCAACGGTGGTGACCCAGATCTTGCCGTCACCGATCTGTCCGGTGGTCGCGGCCTTTTCGATTTCGTCGAGCACGATCGCCAACCTGTCGTCTTCGACGACGATCTCGAGTTTGATCTTCGGCACGAACTCGATGCGGTACTCCGAGCCGCGATAGGTCTCGGTATGGCCACCTTGGCGGCCGAACCCGCGGACCTCGCTCACGGTGAGTCCGACCACGCCGAGGCCGCGCAGCGCTTCCTTCACATCGTCGAGTTTGAACGGCTTCACGATGGCGGTAATCAGTTTCACGGGCACACTCTCCAGACGTAGTTGCAGATCTCGTAGTTACAGATCTCGTAGTTGCAAATCACGGCGCACACGACCGAGCTCACAGGTTGTGGTACGCGGTTTCGCGGTGTTCGGAGTAGTCGAGGCCGAGCGTCTCGTTTTCGCTGCTGACCCGAATGCCGATGGTCCGCTTGAGCGCCAGCAGAATGAGGGTCGTCACCACGAACGAGTACACGATGGTGACACCGTTCGCGAGTAACTGTTCGCCCAACAGACCAAGCCCGCCGCCGTAGAAGATGCCACGGTGGAAGCTTCCTCCGAAGAACGCAGGATTGGCAAAGAAGCCGATCGTGAGTGAGCCGACCAGTCCACCAACGAAGTGCACGCCGACGACGTCGAGCGCATCGTCGAACCCGGCCTTGAACTTCAGTCGAACTGCATAGCAGCACACGACGCCGGTGAGTAGGCCGATGATGATCGGCGCGGCGCCAGACACGTACCCCGAGGCAGGTGTGATCGCCACGAGGCCGGCGACGATGCCCGATGCGACGCCGAGGTTGGTGAAGTGTCCGTCGCGGAGCTTCTCCACGAGCGCCCATGCGATTCCGGCGGCGGCCGCAGCGAGGAACGTGTTCATGAAGGCCTGGGCTGCCTGACCGTTGGCGCTGAGAGCTGAGCCGGCGTTGAACCCGAACCACCCGAACCACAAGATTCCGGTACCGATCATGACGAGCGGCATCGAGTGTGGAGGCTGCGCATCGCGGGGCCAGCCCTTGCGCTTGCCGAGCACGAGCACAGCGGCGAGCGCGGCAATACCGGCGTTGACATGGATCGCTGTTCCACCGGCAAAGTCCAGCGAGCCACGCTTGCCGAGGAAGCCGCCGTAGAGCCATTTGAACACCGGGCAGAACACGAGCAATGACCAGAGTGGAACGAAGATCGCCCACGCCGAGAACTTCATCCGGTCGGCGACGGCGCCAGAGATGAGGGCGGGGGTGATGGTCGCGAACATGCCGAGGAACGCGATTGTCGCGATGGTGCCGCCGTTGTCACCGAGTATCCCGATGCCGTTCAAGAACGCCGCGTCGAACCCGCCGATGAGGTCGTTACCGATCGGTTGCTGCGCCAGCGAGTACCCAATCGTCACCCACAGCACCGGGATAACCAGCATGCACCAGAAATTCATCATCAGCATGTTCAGAACGTTTCGGTTCCGGTCCATACCTCCATAGAAGAAGGCGAGTCCCGGGGTCATGAACAGCACGAGCGCTGCCGAAACCAACACCCAGGCGACACTTCCGCTGTCCATATACGTCCTCCTCCATGCCGCTGACGTCTCGTCGCGCCGCAGAGTGTCACGACCATGTTTCGGGAATGTGTCCAACGTGCACACGGCCGATGAACACGGCAGATGAACACGGCAGATGAACACAGCGAGGTGTTCGGCAACCGCGCCCCGCACCTCGGCTAGGCTCCGTCCGATTTCCGCTAGCGAGACGACCGATGGTCCGGCACACTGCATGGGTGTCCCGTACCGTCTCTCCGAGTCGTTCGAGCGACTACAGCGCACCGATGCCCCACGACCAGTGCTATGTCGCAGTGCAGAGTCGCGATGCTCGTTTCGATGGATGGTTCTTCACTGCCGTGCACACGACCGGTATCTACTGTCGTCCTTCGTGCCCGGCGACCACGCCGAAGCAGGCCAATGTGTCGTTCTTTGCGACCGCTGCGTCGGCGCAACAGCGCGGCTTTCGGGCTTGCAAGCGGTGCCGTCCCGATGCCTCGCCGGGTTCTCCCGAGTGGAACGTTCGCGCTGACGCTGTCGCTCGGGCGATGCGCTTGATCGCTGACGGCGTGATCGACCGTGAAGGCGTGTCCGGGCTCTCGCTGCGCCTCGGATACAGCGAACGTCATCTCAACCGACTCATCACCGATGAGTTGGGTGCAGGCCCGCTTGCGATCGCGCGGGCACAGCGCGCCCAGACAGCCAGGCTCCTCATCGAGACCACGGCGATGCCGATCACCGACGTCGCGTTTGCCGCTGGCTTCGCCAGCATCCGCCAGTTCAACGACACCGTCCGCGAGGTGTTCGACACCTCGCCGACCGGGCTGCGCGCTGCCCGTCGGGCGGGTGTCGCGATCGGCGCGCCGGGGACGGTCCAGCTGCGACTGCCCGTGCGCGGACCATTCGATGCGGCAGCCGTGCTCGAGTTCATCGCAAGCCGCGCGGTTCACGGCGTCGAAGCATGGGACGGCAGTGTCTACACGCGCACGCTTCGACTGCCCGGTGGACCGGGAATCGTCACACTCTCAGCTGGCGTATCGGGCACGTCCGGTGCGTCCGGTGACGCGACCTACGTGAACTGCGGACTCCGTCTCACGGCTACATCCGATCTTCAGACAGCGGTGCAGCGCTGTCGTCGGTTGCTCGATCTCGATGCCGACCCGGTGGCAGTCGATGCGCGCCTTTCGGCCGACCCCGTGCTCGCGCCGCTCGTCCGTAAACGTCCCGGGTTGCGTTCACCAGGATGTGTCGACGGTGGCGAACTGTTGGTGCGGGCGATCCTAGGACAACAGGTGTCGGTTGCCGGGGCGCGAACCATCGCAGGCCGGCTTGCATCCGCTGTTGGTGAGCGGATCGATCAGTTCGGTCTGATCGAGTCCGCTGTGACCCATCTGTTCCCGTCGGCCGCTGCTCTCAGCGGCATCGATCCGTCGCTCCTCCCCATGCCCGCGGCCCGCCGGCGATCCCTCGTTGCCGCGTGCACTGCCGTGGCAGATCGTTCGATCGTCATCGATGCCGGCGCCGATCGAGGACAACTGGTGTCCGACCTGCAACGAATTGTCGGCATCGGACCGTGGACGGCGGCGTACGTTGCGATGCGCGGCGTTGGTGATCCCGACGTCTTCATGCCCACCGATCTAGGCGTCCGGCACTCGCTGGAGGCCCTCGGCCTTCCAGCATCGGCGGGCGCTGCCACCGAACTAGCTGAACGCTGGCGGCCTTGGCGCTCGTATGCGTTGCATCACCTCTGGGCAAACCTGTGAAGGAGACAATCGTGTCCACTCCATCCATCCCCCGTTCTCCCAGCTGGAAGTGCGTGATGATCTCGCCAGTCGGCGTGCTCACGCTCGTCGCAGGCGACGATGGGTTGCGCGCTGTGATCTGGCCGGGTGAATCGATCGACCGGCAGCAGACCCTGCACGGGTCGAATCTCACCGAGTCGCGTCTGCCCGAGTCGCAGACTGCAGTAGCCGTGCTCGATCGGGCCGTCGCGCAACTGACGGAGTACTTTGCTGGCACGCGCGCGGAGTTCGATGTACCGCTCGATCCGGCTGGCACTCCGTTCCAAAAACTCGCTTGGAAGGCGTTGCTCACGATTCCGTACGGTCACACGGTCAGCTATGGCGAGCAGGCCCGCCGCCTCGGTGATCAGCGCAAGGCTCGCGCTGTGGGTGCAGCGAACGGCCGCAACCCGATCAGCATCATCGTCCCGTGCCACCGAGTGGTGGGAGCGAATGGATCACTTACCGGATTCGCCGGAGGTATCGCCACCAAGGCGTGGCTCCTCGACCACGAACGTGGTCAAGCGCGTCTAGCGTGACGCCGGATCAGCCGGCGTGGCGGGCGCGAGACTGCTGCTCACGGCGAGTTCGGGCGTCGGCCTGCTTGAGCTCCTTGGCGGCCTTGCGGCGAGCCTTGGTCTCGTCGTCTGCTGCAGTCGCAAGCACCGGCGCGGCGACCGCTTCCTCACGGGCGGGTAGCCCGAGTGTGTCGTCGTGCTTCAACAGCCGGGTCAACAACACCGATGCAGCCGCCTCGCCGGCAACCGAGGCGGCGAGCGTGAGTCGCACGGTTGCCAGGCCGTGACGCTCGATCAGCCCGGGCGTTGCCGTGGCGAGATCCTCCTCGGTCGGATTGTCAGAAGCGTCGCCCAATTCGGTGATGCAATCGGCCAGACACGGGTCGGTGAGCACGGTGGCGATCTGCTCGAGACCGCCACTCATCCGGCCCCGTGCCGCAGTCGAGCGAAGGCCCATCGTGCGGGCTGCGGGGTCTTCGAAACCGCCTTCGCGGGCACCGCACAGCTTGTCTAGAGCCTCACGGTGGTCGTCGGGCAGAGCGGCGACAAGTGTCTCCAGCTCCTCGTCGGTCATGGCGGTGAGCGCCCGGTCGAGTAACGACAGCGCCTGGATGCGATTCTTCATCTGATTCACGAGGCCACAGACTACCGAGCCCAGCAGCTTTGGTGGGGGGGG
>JANYDH010000146.1 GCA_025359865.1 Actinomycetes bacterium
GATCGCGATCGAAGATGGACCGTCACTTGACAACAGCAGCCAATCCACTGCACCGATGCATCCGACACAATGCCGGGACTCGACCCACGGATACGGCGTCTACGAACTGACGGTGTGATCAGGTTGTGACAACTTCGGCCCTCAGGCCCGCAGTCGATGCACAGGTCGGATCGTCGCGGTGGTACGGCACGCCAAGGGCGTTACAGTACAGCCGGGTGAGTTGCTCCACGGCGACGTCCATCTGGTACGACTCGCCAAGCACGATCCAGACGTACGCAGAGCGATCGACCATCGACCCGAGCGAGTTCGCCGCGTAGACCGGGTCGATGCGCAGGTCGATCAGGCCACGGCCCTGCCAGCGACGAATGGCCTCGGCGCTGCGTTGGACCGAGTACTGCCGGCTCATCCTTCGTACTTGGGCGAGGCGCGGGTTGAACGTAGCCACCTGCTCGAGCACTGCCATCATCCGGGCATTTGCCACGTACGCATTGAGGTAGCCCCGATTGGCTCGCTCGATACGTTCCGAGAGCCAGCCATCCTGAGCGACGGGCGGTTCCTCATCCGCGATCCGGCGGGTGTCGGCCAGAAGCATTTCGACGACCTCGGAGAAGATCTCCTCCTTCGATGCGAAGTACGTGTAAAAGGTGCCGTGCGCCACGTGTGCCCGCGCGGTGATGTCACCGACGTTGGTGTCGAGGAAACCGTTCCTTTCGAAGAGCGCCCGGGCCGCCTTCACCAGATTCGTCCGGGTCCTGACCCCGCGAGCCGTCAGCGGACGGTTCATCGCCGGCGTCGGTCCCGTAATCGATGCATTGTCGCCCATTCCAGAAGCCTTTCGCTACACGCCCCTCCCACCGGGGCACGAGGAAAGAATACGTCTTCATCGCCGCGTTTCGAAGGACCTCCGGCAAAGAGTGCTGCGCTGATATCGGTCGACGCCGACTCTGACAATCACGTCATCTCCGTCTCATCACCAGCAAATGAATGCTCCATTGGCAGCCGGAATGATCTCGACACCACCTTCGGCGTTCACTCAGCACAGCGGGCCAGTAGTTGACGTGCGCGTCAATACTACGGTAGACAATTAGAGGTCGGGTGTCAGGGGTCACTCGCAAACGCAGGAGGTATACCATGACGTACGACTTCCGGGAGATCGGAAAGACACTCAGCAATTGGGGCCGCTGGGGAACAGATGACGAGCGCGGAACGGTGAACCTCATCACTCCCGAGCGTGTGGTCCATGCGTCGAGCCTCGTCAAGCGCGGCGCGATCTTCGACCTCGGCATCCCGTTCGATGGCAACGGTCCCCAGACTGGCGGGTCGCGAATCAACCCGGTCCGGCTGATGTCCGAGACCGGACATGACCAGCACTACCCCGGGGCCTTCCACTACGCCGACGACTACGTCTTCATGCCCCTCCAGTCGGCATCGCAGTGGGATGGCCTGGCCCATGTCTTCTACGACGAGCAGATGTACAACGGCTTCCCGTCGAGCGACGTCGGGCCCCACGGGGCCAAGCACTGTTCCATCGACAAGATGGCCAAAGGGATCCTCGGTCGCGGCGTGCTGCTCGACATCGCCCGGCTGAGGGGCGTGGATTGGCTACAGGCGGGCGAAGTGATCACGCCCGATGATCTCGACGCTGCTGCCGAGCGACAGGGTGTCGAGATCCTGCCGGGCGACATTCTCTTGTTCCGTACCGGCTGGCGCACGAAGTTCGTTCGCGATGCCGACGCCAAGGGCTTCATGGAGGGCGAGCCCGGGCTGGGGCTGGCCTGTTGCGAGTGGCTGCACCGCCACGACGTCGCTGTGGTTGCCTCCGACAACTGGGCCATTGAGGCTCTCCCCGGCGAGGTCGACACCGAACTGCTCCCCGTTCACATGGTCTTGATCCGCGACATGGGCATGACCCTCGGTGAGATCCTCGATTTCGACGAACTGGCCGCCGACTGCGAGGCAGACGGTGTGTGGGAGTTCCTTCTCGCCGCTCCCCCGATCAAGTTCACCGCAGCCGTGGGATCGCCCATCAACCCCTTAGCGATCAAGTGATCCGCCACAACCTGAAAGGCCTCTAATGGACTTTGACATTCCTACCGACCTGTCGGACCTGCTCGCCGAGTTGGATGCGTTCATCGTCGACGTGATCGAGCCGTTGCAGGCGCGAGACGACAATGAGCGTTTCTTCGATCATCGCCGCGAGGACGCGCGGACCGATTGGGACAATCAAGGCCTTCCGAATGAGGTGTGGGAAGAACTGCTCCACACCGCCAAACGCCTTGCGGCCGATGCCGGGTTCTATCGGTATCCCTTGGCCGCCGAGTACGGGGGTCGCGACGGCACTAATCTGGGGATGGCGATCATCCGCGAGCATCTCGCGCGCCGCGGTCTGGGGTTACACAACGATCTGCAGAACGAGCATTCGATCGTCGGGAACAACGTGGGTCTGTTGTTGATGATCGCCTACGGCACCGTCGAGCAGAAGGCCGAGTGGATAGAGGATCTGGCCGAGGGGCGCAAGGGCTTCGCGTTCGGGATCACCGAACCCAATCACGGTTCGGATGCCACCCACATGGAGACGACCGCCGTTCGTGACGGTGACACGTGGATCATCAACGGCGAAAAGACGTGGAACACCGGCATCCACAAAGCCCAGTACGACATGATCATGGCCCGTACCAGTGGCAAGGCCGGCGACGGTCATGGCATCACCGCATTCTTGGTACCGACGGCCAGCGAAGGGTTCGAGGTGCTCCAGTACCTGTGGACCTTCAACATGCCGACGGATCACGCTCACATCCGGTTGTCCAACGTCCGGGTGCCGCACGCAGCGATCTTCGGCGGCGAGGGCAAGGGCCTGCAGGTGGTGCAGCACTTCTTCAACGAGAATCGCATCCGTCAAGCCGCGTCAAGCCTGGGTGCGGCGCAGTACTGCATCGACCAGTCGGTTGAGTACGCGAAGGTACGCAAGCCGTTCGGTAAGCCGTTGGCCTCGAACCAGGCGATCCAGTTCCCGCTCGTCGAACTGCAGACGCAGTGCGAGATGCTGCGTGCCCTCATCCACAAGACCGCGTGGTCAATGGACAAGTACGGTGCCTTCTCGCAGAGCGACAAGGTGTCGATGTGCAACTACTGGTCCAACCGGCTGTGCTGTGAAGCCGCCGACCGGGCGATGCAGGTGCACGGCGGCCTCGGCTACTCACGACACAAGCCGTTCGAGCACATCTACCGCCACCATCGCCGCTACCGCATCACCGAAGGCGCCGAGGAGATTCAGATGCGCCGCGTCGCCGGCTACATGTTCGGCTTCATGAGCCAACAAGCTCCCAAGGGCGTGACAGCGGACTGACCGCCATCCCGGCGGCCACGGCAACGCCCGCGCCGGGCAGCAAGTCGACGACAGGCAGCCTCAGCCGGCGCGACTACACAGCACAGATCAAGTCGCGCCTGACGACCGTAGTTCCGCGCTCCGCGGTCCGTCGGGTTGCCCAGCTTGACTGCGACGGTCACCCAGATCTGACGACGCGATGTGCGTGGGGCGATCGTTTCTCTTGCGGATCGGAAAGGCTACTGCTCGGACTCGACCTCTCGAACGGCTCATTTTGAACCACCCTTCGACAGCGTCAGCGGCTGCGCGGGTATCCGGCTGACCGGGCCGACAGCCCTCCGCAGGGGAGCGAGAGCCCCCCATGGAAGTCGCAACGAGCGAATCGCCAGAACTGGGAGCCGTTGTACCCTGCGCTAACGACCCCAGGGTGATCAACTCGGCAACGGCGTCATGTTCACTTGACATGGTTGTCAAGCCGAGTTGACGAATCTCGGAAATGTGTTCCCCCTTTCGACCGCTTGTGTCGACCGCTTGCGCGACGAACCGCTGGCCACGATGATCGGATTCGTCGAACACCCGCCACATGGCCCGGCAGCCGTGCATCACGGCTGACCTTTGGCGTTGGGTTGTTGTCAACAGGCTGTCGCAGAATGCTGTTTGGTGGTGTGGCAGGTGAGATTGGTCGTGTTGTCGGCAACGGTGTCATGGTTGTTGCTGAACTCGTGGTTGTGCCACAGAAGTCGGCTCCACGTCGGCGACTGACAGCTCGCCCGCCGGGCCTACCCGTTGTTGCGGTGCCGAGTCGCGTCGAGTTATCGGCGCTGGCGACATGAAACTCGACGCGATCGTCACGCAACAGCCCGGCAGCAAGACCTACCGGGTGATGACCGCCGTCGCGTGCTACGCCGGCCTACGACCGTCAGAGGTCGTCATGTTGCGAGTCCGCTCCACCGAGCTGCCCGCCGAGGGTTGGGGACGCCTCGACGTCACCGAAGCGGACATCTCATTCGACAAACCAGGTGAACCCAAGACCGGTCCGCGCAGTGTGCCGATCCCACCGGTACTCGTTGCGATGCTGCGTGAGTGGATCCGCCAGAACGGCTTCACGGCGCCGGAGAGGCTGCTGTTCCGAACCCGCAACGACACGATGACGAGCGGATCGAACTGGGCGCGAGCGTGGCACCGCGCACTCGAATCGGTCGGTCAGCGACCCATCAGGATCTACGACTGCCGACACGCTGCGGGCATGACATGGCTTCGCGCAGGGATGCCGCTCGCTGAGACAGCACGACGACTCGGCCACAGCGTCGAAACCCTCGTCTCCACATACGTCGGCGCCCTCGACGACGAGGAACACGTTGGCAATCAACGAGTCGACTCAATCCTCGGATGGGCGTCACTTGCCTACAGCGAAGGTCGGGCAATGCCCCGGGCAGAGTGGCCGAGATGACGCCAGCGGCCCGCTCGCGTCAGTGAGCTGCGTCGCTCGATCCACTGTGCGGCCGCGGGATTCGCCCAGGAAATCATCTCAATTGCGTTCGTGAGAGTCTGGCGAGCATCGATCGGTCCGCCTGGGTGGCCGGGCGCTCCAGTCGGGCCCGGGTCACCCACGCGACCCATCGCGGTCGCAATCGAACGCAACATTTCCGACGTGAACCACTTTTGACCGGTCGCGAACCATGCCGGATAGTCATACCATCGATAGTTGACGCTGGTCCGCGTTGCCGCATGGTTCGCCGTCATCGAATCGGCGACGATGTTTCGAAGCACAATCTCAATGTCAGAGATGACCACCCACGCAGCCGCCGAGATCTCGACGTTGCGCTCGTAGAGCTGCACGGCAGCGCGTGGATCGGGCTGCCCAGTCACCGAGCTGACCGTCAAACCCAGGTAGCGACTTGCCCGTCCAGGTGAGATCGCCTGCTCCAGCTCGCTATACGTGAACGACCCCATCACACCTCCTCAATTGCCATTGCCGCGCCGCGCCAGCGTAGGTATGCTTGATCACGAAAGCCCTGGGATGGCTCGTCGCAAGACGGCCACCAGGGCTTAGTACGTTCTCGGGCCGCCAACCCTGTCGCTCCGGACAACTACCCGATAGTCCGGATTGCTGGCTGGCTCAGAGGTCGACTCCTTGTCAACGGGGCAGGGTCCGCCGGCCAGCCGCTTCCCACACCCTTCCCAATCGCGCTGCGAATCCGCAGTGGATTGAGCCGAACGGTTCAGCCGAACAACTCCTGCGATATCACCAATGTCCAGTTCATGGCCACTTTTCGAGCGCTCCCGGAAGGATTCGAGCCTCCGTCTACAGTTTAGGAACCCTCCAGTCAGGACGGGTGCTCGACCAGTTCAGGGCAGGTGAGGGCACTAGTCTGGGTACGGTCATCCCTGGGCCCCCCGTAGTTCCCAATCACGCAGGCCAGTTGCGGTGTGTGGCGGTCAATTGAACGGTGGTGGGTGATGGTCCGGCCGATGCAGACGGTGAAGGTCTTCGGGGTTCAGGATCGGCGTTCAACGCTGCAAGCGAAGTTGCCGTGGGTGGTGCCCTACACCATCGATGGTCGGCATCGCAGCAAGTCGTACCGAACCCTTGCCGAGGCCGAACGGTACCGCGGCACGCTCCTGCAGGCAGTCCACGCCGGCGGCCGGTTCGACGCCGACTCCGGTGAACCGGAGTCGTGGCAGACACCTCTGGCCGACGTCCGTGTGCATGAATGGTCGCGATGCTGGCTCGCCCAGCAGTGGCAGGAATGGCAGCCACGCACGCGGGCTTCTGCGACGGAGTCGCTTGCTAGGTTCATCACGCTCGCCACTGACCATGGCGCGAAGGCACCGGTCGGTCTGCGGGTCTACCTGTACCAAGCGCTTGCGCCGAACTCCGAAGATCGGCGTGATGTGCAGCACGAGAAGTGGATGGCCCGACACAGCCTTTCGCTCGGTGAACTCGATCGGAAGCGGATCGCTGACATCGACCGTCGCCTCGGATTGAAGTTGGATGGTTCGCCGATGGCGGCGAGCACGACCAACCGGATCCGGATCGTCGCCCGCGCTTCGATCCAAGCAGCGATCGACGCCGGAGCGATACCTTCGGATGCGTGGCCGCAACGTTCGAAGACGCGGGCACGAAGAAAGGTCGCCCGTACGCGCAGGGTTGATGTCCGCACATTGCCTGGTCCGGCTGCGATGGCGGCAGCGATCGACGCGATCATCACCCAACAGCCCGGCAGCAAGACCTATCGGATGATGATCGCGGTCGCCTACTACGCCGGCCTGCGACCATCGGAGGTCGTGATGCTCCGCGTCCGATCATGCGAGTTGCCCACCGAAGGGTGGGGGCGGCTCGAGGTCACCGAAGCCGACATTTCCTTCGATGAACCTGGCGAACCCAAGACCGGGCCGCGCAGTGTCCCGATCCCGCCCGTGCTCGTCTCGATGCTGCGCGAATGGATCGACCAGAACAAGCTCGACGCGCCGGGTCGTCTGCTGTTCCGGACCCGAAACGACACCCGCCCAGCGGCTCGAACTGGGCACGGGCATGGCACCGCGCCCTCGAAACGGTCGGCCAGAAGCCGATGCGCGTCCACGACTGCCGACACGCCGCCGCGACCACATGGCTCCGCGCCGGGATGCCCCTCGCAGAAACCGCACGCCGACTCGGGCACAACGTCGAAACACTCGTCTCCACCTACGTCGGCGCCCTCGACGACGAAGAGCACATCGCCAACCAACGAATCGACACCATCCTCGGATAGCCGACGCGGCTGACACAGAGCTCGAAGAGCCACCGCTCCCGGCCCGCACAAGATCGCCGGATCGGCCCGCTTCTTCGAACGCGCTGGACAATCCGCGCTCACCGGAGTTGCACCCGTAGCAGAGGCACCAGTGCGGCTGAACTGCTGGTGGCTCGGAACCAGACTTTCACCTCCGCCGGTCGCTCCCATTAGCAGGGTGATGAAATTCGGCTTCTGAGGGTTGGCAGAGGGGGATTGTTGCATTTGCAATTGTTGGCGTCCGGTTGGCGCCCTGTCTGATCTCACGTTCCGGGCCGGTCAGGCTGTCGCCGTGTCGAGTGCGGTGATGCGGATCAAGTTGTAGACGGCGGTGGTCATCTTGAACCAGGCCCGGTTGCGGTCTTGGCCGATGTAGCGGAGCTTGCGTCCACCACCAACGGTCTTGACCCACCCGA
>JANYDH010000182.1 GCA_025359865.1 Actinomycetes bacterium
CCAGCTTCTTCGTCAGCATCCTGTTGCTCCCGCGCAAGCATGCCGACCGCGCCTGACGTGACCGAGTCGGCGGACGAACCTGTCGCACCGCAACGCCTGTCGACGTCGTTCTTGGCAAGCTTCTTCCTCGGTGTCAGCGCAGTGTTCGTGGCGGTGTCCGGCGGGCACACCACCTCGATCGACGACGAGATCCGGTATCAGACCACACGGTCGTTGATGAGCCTGCGTCCAAGCATTGCCGACCTAAACGCACTCTTCCCCGGGTTCTACGTGCTCAGGAGCAACGGCACGTTCGCCGGCAGCTACGGGCTCGGGCAGTCAATTGTCGCGCTGCCGTTCTATGCCGTCGGCCGAGTCGCATCGTGGTTCGGAACCGGCCAAGCAGCTGAGTTCGCCACCCGGGTCGCCACCTTCTTCACCAACTCGTACGTCACGGCAGCCACCGCAACCGTGCTCGTCATCATCGCGGTCGAGCTCGGTGCCAGCCGCCGCGGCGCGCTCACCATCGGCCTCGTGTTCGCGTTCGGCACGTTTGCCTTTCCGCACAGCAAGACGTTCTTCGCCGAACCAGGTGTCGCTCTCACGCTCGTACTCGGCGTCCTGTTGATGATTCGGATAGCGCGCAAACCGTCGGTCTGGCTTGCTGCATGGTGCGGCGGCATCGTCGGGTTCGGCGCACTGTTCCGTCTCGACGCGGTGCTGTTCCTACCCGTGTTCGGCATCTTCTTGCTGATTACCGTACGGCGGCTGCCGTTGGCCCGCCTCGTTGCCATGGCCGTGTCATTCGGGCTCGGTGCATTCGTGCCACTCGTGTTCTTGTTCGCCACCAACTGGTGGCGCTACGGGAGTGCCACAACGATGGGAGCGAATGCTCCGAGCACCACGTTCCCGTTGGTCGAAGGTGTGGTCAATCTGTTCTTCAGTCCCGGCAAGAGCGTGCTGCTGTATGCGCCGCCGATCCTCGCCGCGTTCGCTGCCGTGATCTTTTGTCGGCGGGCACGAACACTCATGGTGTGGCTGTGCGCCGCCCTCGTCGTGACGAATGTGGTGATGACGGCACGGCTTCCGTTCTGGCATGGAGACGCGTCGTGGGGGCCGCGCTACTTACAGGAGACGTTGCCGGTGATGTTGGTCCCGCTCGTCTACGTGATCGACTCCAAGCGGTGGGGCATCGGTGTGCGGACCCTCGGATGGATCGGCTTCTGGATGGCTGCGCTGCCCGCCGTGCTCATCTACTTCAACGTCTTTCTCGTGAAGGCCGTCAACGAGACCGGACGCGGTGACTTCATCAATGCCACCCACTTCGACATGGCCTGGAACCCGATCATGGGCGAGATCGAGTTGGTACCCGATGGCATCCGCGATGCGCTCGGAACCGAGCGCATCACCGATGTACCCCGCAACCCGTACCTGCGCGGGCCGGAGTACGACTACGGGTTCTTCGCCCATTCGCCACGGCTCGACTTCTGGTGGCTGTGGGTCGGTCCGACGAACTCCAGTCGAGCGACCTACCTGCTGATGGTCCCGCTCATGCTCCAGGTGCTGTTGGCGATCGCTCTACACCTGCGCGACCGTCGTTCATCCCACCGGTCGGATGAGCGACCGCAGGAGAGGATCGAGTTGGTCGATGTTGTGGTCCCACGAGAAGTCGGTGTCGGCGGTGGCGGCACGTAGGCGCTCGGCGAGCGCCGGGTCGTCGAACACGCGGCGCAGCGCTGCGGCGAGTTCGGCCGGATCGTCCGGCGTGACGAGCAGACCGTCGACGCCGTCGCGGACCACTTCGGGCAGGGCACCTTGCCGGGATGCGATCACCGGAGTTCCACAGGCCAGTGCTTCGGCGGCCATCAACCCGAACCCTTCACCGCTGCGCGTCGGCATCACCGCCACGGTCGCGTTGCGGTAGCAGTCAGCAAGATCGTCGTCGGGTACGAAGCCGAGGAACCGCACGTTGTGCAAGCCGTCGGCACGCGCTGCAAGCGATGCACGCTCTGGTCCGGTGCCCCCGATGACCAACTCCGCCGTGTCGTCCAGCCCGCTCAGCCGCCAAGCATCGATCAACACGTCGACTCCGTTGCGATCCACCAGTCGTCGCACCGTGACCGCCCGCCTTGGGCCGATGCCCGTCCGTCCGGTGCTCGTGGTGCTCGTGGTGCTCGTGGCCGCCTTACCGGTGCCCGTCTGTCTGACGGGGGCGAACCGATCGGTGTCGACCCCACACAGCACCACGACCGGATGAACCGTCGGGCTGATCGACGTCACGTACTCGGCGGTGTACTCGGAGATCGCAACGACGAGTTGGGCAGCGTCGAGTACCCGCCGACCGATGACGCGGTTGACGACCCGTTCGATGGTGTCGATCGGGGCCGGGTAGTCCACGTACGGATTGGACTGCAGCACCACCATCGGGATCCCCGCGCGGTGGGCGGTGAGAGCTGCGTACACCGACGAGATGTAGACATGTCCGTGCACGAGTACCACGTCGGGCCGCCGTTCGGGGCGCACGAGCCGGCGGCCGAGCGACGGCCACATCAGCGGGACGGGTACGTGGAAGCGCCGTTCGAGGGGGTTGATCGAGCGGATGCGGCGGACGATCACACCGTCGTGAAGTTCGACGGCTCCATCGCGACCAAGCCGCGACGCGAGTATCTCCACGTTCCAGCCACGCCGGGCCAGGCGCCGGGCCTGTTCGAAGGCCATCGTCTCCACCCCGCCGACATGCGGTGGGAGGTAGCTACTGACGATGGTGAGCGTGGGACGGTCAGGCGAGTTCATGGATGCGGGGGGTGGCTTGCGGTCGTTCGGGTCGTGCTCGTGGCGTTCGGTCGTTCGGGTCGTGCTCGTGGCTTGCGGTCGTTCGGGTCGTGCTCGTGGCGTGCGGACGTGCGGTCATCTGCGGACGAACGACACGACAGCGGTGCGGGCGGCGCGGAAATCGTCCGGGCCGGCGACGAGCACGTCGGCCATGGTACGGCCCGTTTGTCGCACGAACAGCATCACGCAGCCGGCGAACAACACGCCATAGGTGACAGTGGAGGTCAACGCGGCCGCCGCATAGTCGAAATGACTCAGCGCGACGAGGTTGACGACAATGTTCAGCGCCAATGCCGCCAACGCCAGCACGGTGAGCGGTCGGGTGCCGCCGTGACCGGAGATGAAGTCGAACAATGGGTAGTGCAGCACGAAGCACACCACGCCCGGCAGGAGCAGCATCAGCGCTGGCGCGGTGTGTGCGTACGCCTGCCCGAACACCAGCGGCAGGGTCCAGGGTGCGGTCGCACCCATCACGATCGCCATGATCACCAGGCCGACCAGGGTCAGCCGGGTGGCACGGCAGATGACGTCGATGAGGCGGCGGTCGTCGAGGGATTGGTGTGGCAGCACCGCCGAGCGCAGCCCGATCGCCATCGTCACCAGGATCTCGGCCACGCCCACCGCCACCGAATACAGCCCCAGCTCGGTGTAGCCACGCCGTAGCTGCACCAACAGCACATCGACCCGCCAGATCGCCAGCACCGCTGTCGCAGCCGCGCTCGTACGCAGCGAACGTCTCAGCAGCTCCGCAACGATCGCCCGGTCGGTCGGGGTGATCCGGTCGCGCACGGCGTAGAGCAGCAACACAATGGTCAGCACCCACGAACCGGTCCACAGTGCGATGTTGTTGCGCACGGTCGCCGTGTGGGTCACCACGGTCACCACGGTGCCGAGTGCGTATGCACTGACGCCCAGCAGCGACGTCCATGTGACCGCACCGAGCCGGTTGTCGAGCCCGGCGGCCTGGTGGAGGTTGGACTGCAACACGAGCGGCAGCGCACCGATCCCGACGGCGATGAACTGCTCGCGGTGCGATGCCGACGCGACTGCGGCCAGTGCTGTCACCACCACAATCACGGCGCCGAACGTCAGCCCAACCCTGATCGCGGCCGAGTACAACTCCTCCGGTCGGCAACGCCGGGCCACGACGAATGCGATCATCGACACTCCGGTGCCGGCGGTGGCGACCAATGCGAGAAGCCCACCGAGGTTGATCACGTAGGTGACTTCGCCCCGGCCCGCAGGGCCGAGCTCACGGGCAACGAGCACCGTGATCAACAGCGACAGCACCGCCCTGCCGGCGAACAGCAGCCACGCGATCGCCGCATTGGCCACCAGCGATGGTTCACCCGACAGCTCAGGGGCCGAGGGAATGTCCGTGGGAGTGTCCGTGGGCATGCCCGGCGAGCGTACAGCCGCAGCCGACAGGCCCCCGGCCCACGCCCCAGCCGGAACCTCACAAACCAACCAGTCCGTGAGGTTCGGCGCAAGCTGGACTGCCGGAACCTCACAAACCAACCAGTCCGTGAGGTTCGGCGCAAGCTGGACTGCC
>JANYDH010000152.1 GCA_025359865.1 Actinomycetes bacterium
CGTGTGGCGGGTGTTGTGTGGCGGGTGTTCGACGAATCCGATCATCGTGGCCAGCGGTTCGTCGCGCAAGCGGTCGACACAAGCGGTCGAAAGGTGGAACACATTTCCGGGATTCGTCAACTCGGCTTGACAACCATGTCAGGTGAACATGACGCCATTGCCGAGTTGATCTCCCTGGGGTCGCTAGCGCAGGGTTTGCATTCAATCAACTCATGCGGGGATGCACGAGCGGCTGACGATGTCGGCCTTCATGAGGACGGCACGTAGACCGGGACCTCCTGGGTCGTCAAATTCGTTCAGCCGTCGGAAGCCGAAATGCTCATAGAACGAGACTCGGCTGGTCAGGCATTCCAGGACGACATTTTCGACCTGGATGGCTCGCAACTCGTCGATCAGCACGGTCATCAGCGTTCGGCCGATTCCGCTTCCGTGCAGTGTCGGCTCGGTAGCCACCGTCCGGACGCGAGCATGTGGTGCGAGGTTGCTCTCCAGGTGCGAGTTCCGGCAGGCAAACTGGAATTCGTAGTCGATCCGTTCTGCTTCGCTATCGGGCGCAGTGAGGGTCGATTGGAACTCGTCACACAGCCCGCATTGGCCGGGCAGCGTTACCAGACCGACGCCCACAAGATGACCTCCGGCTTCGACGCCAAGCACGATCGGGTGGGGTTCTGATGGCCAAGTTCTGTAGTCATGGGCCATCCCGACGAATCGCGCAAGGGGCGATTCGCCAAACATCCCTCGAGCAAACGGTTCTTGCGCAAACGCACATGCCACGAGCCGTCGAGCGAGCGGGAACTCACCGACGGCTATATGCCGTGTCGTCAAATCTAGTTCGGTCCGCACCCGGACAGATTGCCCTGATAGAGGATCTGATGAAAGGACGTTGCGGTACTTGTACCGTTCGGGGTCTGGCCGGTGTGTCTCTCTACCGTCCTCGCCATCTGCCGGGCGTGTGCGCCGCCACGCATTCCGGAGCGGTTCGGCGATTGAGCGAGACTGCGCCGCCATCGAAGTTGGACCCAGCGACCTACATTACGCAAGATTCCTTCACTATCGTTTCGTAATCTAGGTGTTTGAACAAGGAACGAGGTGATGAAGTTGTGGCCAGCACGGTGATCATCGAGTGGGAAGGGCGCCCGCTGGAAGCCGCGAACCCCGACGCACTCGCCGACTGGGCACCGGAGCTGTCCGAGATGACGGTGCGCCGCTCTGAACAGGCGGTTGCATCTGTCGCCCGCCTCGGCGACGCTGTGCGCTCGAGCCCGTTCGTGCTCACCGCCCAACTGCTCCAGCGCGCCGAAGGTGTTGCGTCGTCAGAAATCGAAGCGCTCGTCGCGCCGGGACAGGCCGTTGCGTTCGCTCAGGCCGCAGGCATCGACCCTGGTGGTGATGCCGCGTGGATCGCTGACAACCTCTCTGTCGTGTCCGCCGCAACCGGTGACCGCCGCCGCATCGACACCGGTGTCCTCTTCGACTGGCACCGACAACTGATGCGCCATGGCCGGATCGATCCCTCCCACATCGGTGCGTGGCGGGACCGGCTCGGTTGGGTCGGCGGCCACAGCCCGCGCGTCGCAGCTCACGTCGCCGTCCCCGCTGACCGCATCGCCGCCCACATGGACGACCTGTACTTGTTCTGCGCACGCGACGACATCGACCCTGTCACCCTCGCCGCCGTCGCACACGCCCAGTTCGAAACGATCCACCCGTTCGCTGACGGCAACGGCCGAATCGGTCGAGTGCTCGTGTCAAACCTGCTCGCCCGCCGGTGCAACGTGACCGTCGCGCCACCACTGTCGCTGCAGATCCGCCGAGACGTCGGTGGATATCAGGCCGGCCTGTCCTTGTATCGGTCCGGGCACATCGACGCATGGGTGCGCTGGTTCGCAGACACACTCATCACCGCTGCAACCATCGCCCAGATCGTCCTCCACGACGCCCGCGCCGTCCTGGACACGTGGGAGGCATCCGTGGGCGATCTACGCGCAGATTCAGCGGCCCGCCGCCTGGTCACCGAGCTCGGGGCAAACCCCGTCGTGTCCGCCGAAACGGCCGCCGGACTCTGCGGGGTCTCGGAGCAGGCTGCTCGCAACGCACTCGGTCAGCTCACCGAACGCGGCGTGCTCACCGAGCTCGATGTGACCGAACCGGTCGTTGGTCGCCCACGCCGCTGGTACGGCGCACTCGGATTACTCATTCTTCTCGACTGATCTGTCGCCCAGCGAGCTGGGACTCCGCAGCGGCCTACGAAGATCATCTTCATCTCCGACTGGACACCTCCCAGTAGGCTCAGGATGCTTTGTCGGGTCTAGTGTTTGCACTGCGACGGTGTCGGAACCGGTGTCGGGGGTGGGTGTAGTCGGCGACTGGTCCCAAGGCCGCCGCCTTCACGCTCCGCACGACGGCGCGCGTGCTCAAGCCGAATGCGCCGTCTGTGAGACTCCGGCAGCCCAGCCTGCATCCAACCTCACAACCATGTTCGGGTGGCGTATCGCAACCAGGCACCGCAACCCGCTCTGGTGGAACGATCCCTGCGAACGCAGAAACACGAGCAGTACACGAAACGAACGAGGCGTCAACAAACGGCCCTTGAAAGCGGCGTGGAGCGCGCCAACCAGCCCGACGACCAACACCTCATCGACCATTTCTGGCTCTAGCCGTTCGCGATCAAGCCATCGACTCGGCTTCATCGATCACGCCATATCAGCCAGATCCAAGTTCCTGAGGTGATCAACATGCCACGCTCCATCCAAGAGATTCTCGACCACGCCGACGAGATCGCTCGCCGCTGCGAGCACTACGATCCTTTGGACGACGACGAATGCCCAGTCGCCGAGTACGTGCTCCAGCGCGCTGTCGTCAAGCGCCAGAAGCGAACGCCAGATCCGTCTCGCCGTCGAAGCAGCACGCGCCGAGGGACTGTCCTGGAGCCGAATCGGAGCCCTCATCGGCACCTCCGCTCAAGCGGCCCAGCATCGCTACGGTTCGCTCGCCGAATCAGCCTGAGATCGGACAGCAGACCACGTGTACCTGACAGCAGGGCTTCCGCCAGCGATGGGCGTAATTTTGATGAGCGTGTCGACCGTCATTGTCGCCATCAACGCACAGATTCTCCGAAGCCTCGATCTCGGGCCGCGTGACAACTGGCTGGCGCGCCAACCTGGCTCCAGCGCCCCCCGTCCAGCACAACCACGACGACCCAACCCCGAACCGAACACAACCGTCGGCGACCTGCGGGCATGAGGGTTGCACCGACCACCGCCCGGCGACTCACACGTTTCGGCCACATCGCTGGCGGGTACCGCACTCGCAACAAAGGATGGTCCGCGATGAAGGCAGTGCAGATCCACGGGTACGGAGATGCCGGAGTGTTGCGCTACGGAGACGTGCCAGACCCACGACCGAACGACGACGACGTTCTCATCCGGGTCATCGGGTCGTCGGTGAACCCGGTCGATTGGAAGATCCGAGCAGGTCACATGAAGGATGTGATCTCGTTCACGATGCCCTTCACCCCGGGTTGGGACGTGTCGGGGATCGTTGTTCAAATCGGGAAGTCGGTCGCTCGATTCCAGGTCGGCGACAGCGTGTACTCGCGCCCGGACATCGCGCGGGCAGGTACTTATGCGGAACTGATCGCTGTTCGTGAGAGCGAAGTGGCGATCAAGCCACGCACGATCTCCCATATCGAAGCAGGCACCCTGCCCCTGGCAGGGATCACTGCCTGGCAAGCGATCGTCACGATCGGTCAAGTTGCCGCAGGACAGAGGGTCCTCGTCCATGCCGCTTCTGGTGGAGTCGGCTCACTTGCCGTGCAGATCGCAAAGGCCAAGGGCGCATTCGTCATCGGCACGGCCTCCACTCACAACCGCGACCTCGTCGAGTCGCTCGGCGTCGACGAGTTCATCGATTACGCCAGTCAACCCTTCGAGGAAGCCGCTAAGGACATCGACCTTGTCTTCGACACGATTGGAGGGACGACCCAGGACCGATCGTGGGCGACGTTGAGTCCCGGCGGGATGTTGGTCTCGATCACTTCGACGCCGTCGGAAGAAACAGCGCGAAAGCACGGTGTGCAAAGCGCGTTCTTGATGATCGGGCCGAACGTCGCAGCGCTCGACGAATTGACTGCTCTCGTCGAACTCGGCAAGCTGCGCCCGATCATCGGAGCGGAGTTCGCACTCGCCGACATCAAGAGCGCGCACGAGCTCAGCGAGACCGGACGGGCACGGGGAAAGATCGCGGTGTATGTCGCTCAGCCGTAGGTTCACACCGCCATCGCCCGCTGTGAAAGAGGCATCTCCATAACACCAGTCATTGGGGACCCCCGGGGCCGACGACGCGAACGTCTCGCGCAACGCCACGTCCAGATCAGCTCGACGATCTGGCCGGTACACACTCGCCTGTTTTCTAATCGCCGCTGGGATCGACCATCTCTCGTGGGCGCGGACATCGGTTCGCGCGCAGGTGCCGGCGTGGGCGACCGCCTTGGTCACGGTTCCGCGTCCAACGAGGCGATCCGCACGAGCTTCTTGTTCACGAACTCATGGATACCGAGCGCCGAGAGCTCCCGGCCGTAGCCGGAGTTGAGGATGCCTCCGAATGGCAGATCGGGTGCGGTCCATGTCGGGTGATTGATGAAGACCATGCCAGTGTCGATACGCGCGGCGATCTCTCGGCCACGGGCGATGTCACTCGTGAAGATCGAACCCCCAGTCCGAAGGGTGTGGCATTGGCGAGCGCGATTGCAACTTCTTCGTTGTCGACACGGAAGAACAGCGCGACAGGTCCAAAGAACTCGTCGACGTACGCGGGGTTGTCCGGCGTGATGCCGCTGAGAATCGTTGGCTGCATGAATGCTCCACGAACGTCGACGCGCCGACCCCCCCCATCACGATGGCGGCACCCGCGGCAACGGCACGGTCGAGCTGACCGAGCAGCTTGGTCAGTGCCGCCGCGGACGACAACGGCGCCAGGGTCGTCGCCTCGTCCATCGGATCTCCGGCTTCGAGCGCGCCGAGCGCCGCCTGGAACTTGTCAAGGAACTGATCCGCGAGCCGTTCCATCACGATGAAGCGCTTCGCTGCGATGCACGATTGCCCGGTGTTGTTCATCTTCGCCCAGACCGCCCACGCGACCGCGCCATCGAGGTCTGCGTCGTCGAGGACGATGAAGGCGTCGCTCCCACCCAGTTCCATCGTTGACTTCTTGAGGTTCTGACCAGCTCGCGCTGCGATCGCGCGTCCTGCGTCGGTGCTTCCGGTGAATGTCACCCCGACCACTCTCGGGTCGTCAATGACGTTGCCAACCTGATCGTATGAGATCCGCAGGTTCGTGTACGCACCGACTGGTGCCCCGGCCTCGGACCACAGCGTCTCGAACAGGGCGGCACTCTGCGGAACCGACGCTGCGTGTTTGACAAAGATCGTGTTCCCGGCCATGAGGTTCGGAGCAGCGAACCTGGCGAGCTGGTAGTACGGGAAGTTCCATGGCTCCACGCCGAAGAGCACGCCGATCGGTTCGTTCGCGACGGTGGCCTCGCCCGACGCCGGCCGGAGCACTTCTGGTGCCAGGAACTCCTCGGCGTGCCGTGCGTAGTAGTCGAGGATGTCTGCGCACAGGGCCACCTCACGACGGGCTTCGACGATGCGCTTGCCCATCTCTTCGGTCACGGGGCGGGCGAAACGGTCGACGTCGGCGCGCAGGATCGCGGCCGCGTTCGACACGACAACCGATCGCATCAAAAACGACGACGCACGCCAAGTGCAGAAGCACTTCGCCGCTTCACTGATCGCGATCTCCAATTGTGCGCCGCTCAGCTCATCGAACGTCTGCACCGTCTCGCCGTTGAATGGGTTCACACTCTCGTACGCCATGGTGCGCTGTCCTTTGGGGGTCGTGGCCGTTCGGTGCGTGCGCGCCGCAGGCAGCCGTGAAGTGAGGGAATACCCGCATGCCGTCGGCCCGAAACGCTGGAGTCTCGATGACCGTGTAGACGATGCTGTGCACCGCCACCGGCTTAGAGACGTCGACTGACGAACTCGTTGTGGAAGAACACGTCGCCACCGACCGGATTGGCTCTCCTGATCCATGTCGCATTCTTGAAGACTGCCGCGGCTGCTCTTTCGAACTCGCAACGGGGTAGCTACAGAACGTCGTTCACCAATCTGTCGCGCGGTTCGTTGTCGTGGCCACCGGACATGTACCTGTCGCTCCGTTACCTCCCGTTTGAGCAAGCACTCACCCTTCCTGTTGAAGATCGAGCGTTGCTCGCCTCAGGACTGCAGCACGACAAATGACCATCACCACCGACAGGAGGAAGACATGAGGACTCATATCAAATAGCCAACACAAGTGGACACCGCGAGGTTCGTCCGGGCAATCCTCGAAAGCAACCGACGACCCGACGCGCAGCTAGAGGATCTCGTCATCCGCTACACCTGCCACGACAGCATTGGCCGGCTCGACCCGTCCGACGAGCTCGTCTCCTGAACAGCGCCACTGGAACTGCCGTTCTACGACGAGGACGGCGGGACGGCGGAGCCAGTCGTGATCGCGACCGCCAGATACAACAGGCTCGCCTCGGCCGCACGTGGGAGCACCTTGGCTTCCGGCACTACCGAGATGGCGTCTTCGTCTGCGATCCCGCTGCTGGCGAACTCAACAGCGCGCTCGCGGCGCTGACCAAGGTCGTGCTCGGGTAGTCATCGACATGGAGCGGAAGAGCTTCCCAGGAGCCGAATCGGAGCCCTGCTCGGTACCTCAGCTCAAGCCGCCCAGCAGCGCTACGGTTCGCTCGCCGAATCCGCCTGAGATCGGAACATCGCAGGCCCCAACAGATAGGAGAAGGCCGCCACCCCTGACGGTGTCCCCGACGAGTACGTCATGCAGCCATTCTCAATTCGGTTCGCCTTCCGAGGGCGATCCATCCTCCTGGCAGCCGTCGCTGAGCGACATGAACGTCTACGAATGGGCCCGGCGCTGCGCCCGGCACCGACACTGATTAGCGCCCTGACCGAGAGCGATATACCGGAACTTCGGAGATGTCGCTGCCTGCGAGGATAGAGCGTGTCACTCAATCCTCCGACGCAGTACCGGACAGACGAGAACCTGCGAGCGCGCCAGCGCATCTGGGAACACCAGCAGCCGCCGTTTGACCTCGTGTCCTGGGTGCTCGAGATAGCTGGGCTCCCACTGGGGACCGCGGCGCGTGTTCTCGACGTCGGCTGCGGGAACGGCTCGTATCTCAGGCAGCTGCGCATCCGCGGCCACGTTGTCATCGGTTGTGACCTTTCGAAAGGAATGCTCGCAGCCGCGGCCGCAGTGGCCGCCCCAGACACGGAGCTCGTGAACGCCGACGTTGCTCGTCTGCCATTCGTGGAGGCCGCATTCGACATCGTGCTCGCCCCACACATGCTCTACCATGTGAGCAACCGCCAAGCTGCAGCATCGGAGATGCGGCGAGTGCTTCGTCCAGGCGGGCGGTGCGTCGTCGTGACAAACGGCAAGGACCACATGCGATCCCTTCGCTCGCTGGTCGAGTCGGCGGTTCAACTCGCCACACCCGGCTGGAAGATGCTGGATCCGTCAACCGCAGCGTTTTCACTCGAGAACGGAGCGGGGCAGCTTCGTACGGCCTTCCAACACGTCACCTGCGTCCCGGCCAGCGATGCCGCACCGGTCGTGCTCACCGACGCGTCCGTCGCCGCCGACTATGTCGCCAGTACCGAAGACCTCTACCAGCCCGAAACGGCCCGCCCCTGGTCGGAGGTTGTCGAGGACGTCCGACAATCGGTTCAACGAGCGATTGATGACTCGGGCTCGTTCGTCGTCCGCGGGCGAAGCGGTGCGTTCATCTGCGAGTGACCCCGACCGCACGTTGCGCCTGGCGACGGTATGGCGCGGGCAGCAGCCCGCTGTCCCAGACCCCCGGGGACGAAGGCAGGCAACGACGAGCAGATCACCAGATGGGTGCACGGGACAAGGCTCGCCTCGCGGATCCATCCCGACTCGCGCTCGTCCACGAGGCGTCGCTGCCAGTGCTTCAGCACGCCCCAAGTGCTGCAACGATGACCCTATGTCCCTTGTCCTCGACTGCGTTCTCATCGACTGTGTCGATCTCGAAGTGATGACTTCGTTCTGGTGCCAGGCCCTCGACCTCGAACAGGTGTGGACCGGACCCTCTGGGGGACATCTGCTCACAGCGACCGACGGGTCCGGGCGCCGGCTCGCCCTCATGCCCTCCCACAGCACGAAGGCCGCCAAGAACAGAGTGCACTTCGATCTCCGGCCGGACCGCCCCCAGCAAGTAGAAGTCCGACGACTGGAGGGTCTTGGGGCGCGACGAATCGACATCGGTCAAGTCGACGTCACATGGGTAGTAATGGCCGACCCAGAAGGCAATGAGTTCTGCGTGTTGCGCTCGCTCGCCGAGAAGGAGAAGGGCCTGGCGCTGAACGGCGGCTGATCGCTCAGCTCACGCTCACCGACCAACCAACTTCGTCAAGCTGGCCGCTCACTTCCTTGAAGTAGCCGAGTCCCATACCACCAGTGATGATGCTCGGGGTTGGGCCAAGCTCGCCGGGTCTGACCCAAGCGCTGAAGTTCTGAGCGCGTCGCCTGGGGCCACTGATCCGCAGGCGGCCGCCACGTAGCTTGAGCGCACATCTGATGAGTCGTCGACAGTGGCCGCAGTCGAACGAAATGTTCGGCGAACTCGTCAACGTCGACCAATGCTGCTTCGCCGCCGATCAACACCCACCCATCACCAGATACTCAGGCCGCTAACACGCCGCCGTCGGCGAGGTCGGGCACCCACAACAACTGGGCGGCCGGTCCCACCGGTGAAGGCGGGTCGATGACGCATACAAATGGCTCCTGGGTCACACGTGCGGGGGGTCCCGAAGGCATGCACGAGGCCCACGCAGCTCGAGGTGCTTCGTCGGTCTGCCCGGAGAACACGATGTCGGCGTTTCGACGCGCGATCGATCTCGGAGCAGATGGCATCGAGTTCGATGTCTAAGCCACCCGTGACGGCGAGCTGGTGGTCATCGATGATCTGTCGCTCGAACGGACCACGAACGGGCACGGTCCTGTGTTTGCTGCAGGAGTCGAGGAGTTGCGTGCGCTCGATGCAGACTCCTGGTTCAGCGCTGCGTACGCCGGTGAGCAGGTTCCGGAGTTGTCGGAGGTGCTGGCACTCAGCGACGTCCAATTCGAGCTGGAACTCAAAGGGTACGGCGAGTCGTTCGTCGACGACGTGCTCGACGCGGTCCGAGCCGTCCGCGACGATCGGGATGTTCTCGTCGTCATGTCGATGATCCCGATGGGGAGGTTCGGGTCGAGGGTGCTGAGGTGTTGTGCGAGTTGTCTCGGCGTTGGCCGTCTGGCGGGTCAGCACCGCATCGAGGTCGTTGAACAGTCGGGCGTTGGAGATCGCGATCGACGCCTGCTCGGCGAACGCTTGGAGGATGTGTGCCCGTGGCGTTGGTCGAACGGACGAACGTCGAGCCGGAGGATGACCAGCAGGCCGAACGGCGCGTCACCGTGGACGAGCGGTTCCGCCAGCAAGCTCCGACCCGTGAACGTGCTGTCCAACACAGCGTCATCGATGAAGACGGGCTCACGCGAGTCGAGGGCGATCGTGCGCGGGATCCGCGTGCCGACCAGATGCTGCTCGCTGTCGCGGGTGATCGCCACGAACTCCGACTCATCGCCCACGAGTCGATGTGCCGCGGCAGCGTCGGCGTCACACATCCTCGCAGCCTGGTGCACGATGCCTCGGAAGACGGCACCCAGGTCACCTGGGTTCGCACTGATCAACCGCAGGACCTCGCTCATCGCCGTCTGCAATTCCAGCGACTCGGCCAGATCGGTGTTACGTGTCTCGATGTCGTGCAGCAGGCGCGCGTTGTCGACTGCGATCGCGGCCTGGTTGGCGAAGGTCTTCAGCAGCCCGATCTCCGAGTCGGTGAAGCCTCCCGGCTCAACGCGGCTGAACGCAAACACGCCGACCACGGCCTCGTTGCGCACCATCGGCACGACCAGGGCGCTCTTGCGGCCCGCACGGCGGCTCGCGGCGTCCGGGTACACGTCGTCGGAGACGTCATCCCAGTTGCGGATGTGCACGATCTGCCCGGCGCGTGCGGCGGTGTTGACAGCGTCGAGCACGTCGGTCATCGCCTGCTGGCGTTCGAGCGCTTCGTCGAGGTCACTGAACAACCTGGCGTTAGCGATCGCGATCGCCGCATGCTCGGCGAACGACTGCAGCACGTCGACGAGCGCGTGATCGAACGGCCGAACCACGAACCGCGACAGGTTGATGTTGCCGATCCACTCGTCGCCGCGGAACAGCGGCACGCTCGCGAAGCTGTGGATGCTGGCCGCGCGAGCGATGCCAGCACCGAATCGTCCTCGACGAGCTGGGGTCGTCCAGGAGCACCGGGGAGCGGCTGGCGCAGGCGTCGAGCGTGACGCGTGCCGGATGGATCGCCTGCCCGCGCAGCGCCATCTCCGCGAACGGCCCGAGCGCCGCCTCACACCGCACGAGGTCGCCGTGGCGCACCATCACCACCCCGGCGTCGGCGTCGCACAGCTCGGCCGCCTTGGCGAGGATCCCGGCGAGCACGGTGTCAAGGTCGCCCGGGTGGGCGCTGATCAACCGCAGCACCTCGCTCGTTGCGGTCTGCAGTTCGAGCGACTCGGCGAGGTCGGTGTTGCGTGCCTCGATGTCGTTCAGCAGGCGAGCGTTGTCGACGGCGATCGCTGCCTGGTTGGCGAAGACCTGGAGGAGCCCGACCTCGGCCTCGGTGTACGCGCCGCCGATCGCCCACGAGAAGGCCAAGGCACCGATGGCCTCGCCGTGACGCATCAGCGGAAGCACCACTCCGCTCTGCATCACGGACCAGAGCGTCACGAAGTCGGGGTATCGCTCGGCCGCCGACACCATGTCCGGCAGATGCACGATCTCGCCGGTGAGCACGGCATCGGCATGGGGGCCGACGCCGGGTGTCAAGGGCAACACGCGTCCGAGGCCGGCCTCCTCCAACTGAGGATGCGCGCCGAGAGCTGCGCGTGTGACTTCCGAGGCCTCGAAGGAGACACGGACCAGGCCGCCGTCCCGCTTCACCAGCAGGCTGGCCGTGCCGTGGCCGACCAAGCGGTACGCATGCCGGGCGATCGCGTCGAACACGGGTTGCAGGTCGGTTCGTGCCGTCGCGACCGCATCGAGCACGTCCGTCATCGCCTGCTGTCGATCGAGTGCCTCGGCGAGTTCGGCGTCGCGCGCGGCGAGCTGCTCGACGACCGCACGCTCGCGACGCCGGAGCTGCTCGAGCTCGTCAGAGGCCTCCGTCATGGCGTGTCCCCCGATCCATGCCGCCACCGTAGACGGTATCGGACTCCGTCCGCGTCAGCCGTTGCGGGCACGACGAGCTCATCGCAGCGTCGTCGACGGCCACTTCGACGCAGGCCGAGCAGCATCACCACCGTCCACGTAGTCCCAGGCCTGGCACTACCGAATGATCCCCCACCCGACCGCAATCAAGTTCAAGCTCAACCAGAGGGCCCCTAACTCAGCACTCGTTCGTCTCCACTCTCGCGTTCGATTGCGGGCGTGATCGCGATCGCGATGTCCACCGCGAACGATCGGTTGAGATCCACCTGGCCCGTCCCAGCGATCAGCGCACGAAGGTTCATGAACGCGGCACTTCTGCCACGCTGTTTCCTGACGACTCTGGCGGCCGCTGAGACGCGATCCAGTGCACCCGACCGCCGACATGGTGGCGCCACGTGACGTTCGGCGAATCGATGTCTGCTCGCGACCTGATCAGTCGCGCCTGCCAGACTGCGGCATGGATGCGAGTGCGTCGAGCTTCTGGACCGGACGCATGGACGCGCGCGTCCCATGAACCTCGACCACCTGGGCACCCCACTGCGACCGATGACCCGGCTGTACGGCAAGGGCAGCAACCGCATGTACCGGCTCGACACCTCCCAGGGATCGTTCGCGGTGAAGGCCCTCAACCTCGATCGTGATTGGACGTTTCGGCATGACGAGGTCTTCCGGCTCGAGCAAGCCGCGTTCGCGGCCGGCATCCCGATGCCGGAGCCAATCTCCGCCGATGCCGAGGTGCTCGTGCACCGATGGGTCGAGGGCGACACCGTGCCCGAAGAGTCCGTCTCGCGACTGTTCGCGTTCGAGATCGGCGAGATCCTTGCCCGCATCCACGCCCTCGACGTCACGTGGACCGACGTGACCCTCGAGGACCGTACGCCATGGGACTGGCCGGTACTCGCCGAGCGGGCGACGGCTACCGGACAACCGTGGGCCGAGGTGCTCGCTAGCAACGTGGATGTGTTCCTAGCGATCGCCGACTTCATCGACACCTGCGATCGGTCTGGCCCCGTCGTGCTGACCCACAGGGACATCCACCCGTGGAATCTGCTGGTTCGAAACGGTCGGCCAATCGTGCTCGATTGGGAAATTTCAGGGCCGCTCGATCTGGCCAGTGAGCTCGGTTCGACCGCGTTGAGCCTCTCGAAGGGACCTGGCTTCGACGATTCCGACACCGTCACCGGCACGGACGGTGACGCCGGTGCTGCGGAGTTTGGAGCGGTCGCGTCCGGTCAGAAGATCAGGATGTCCACGCCGCAGCGAATGCCGGGCGCTCGCGCCAGCCGACGGTCGGCCGACACGAGCGGGCACGACAGGCCTTCGGCCAGAGCGACGTAGGTGGCGTCATATGGGGTCACATTCGAGCGGAGCTCGTATGCCCGAATCATCAATGGACCGGTCGGGAAACGGACAATCGGCAGCGCGACAAGGTCAGCGACGGCTGATCGGAACCGTCGAGCCGTGAGGTCACCGGCACGCCAGCGTCTACGGAGGACCGAAACGGTCTCGACGTCGACGAGGTCGGGAGCAAACCACTGCTCTGCAGCGGCTATGCGATTGCGTGCGGCCCGTCCGGCTGGCCCGTCATCGCCCACGACGTTGGCGAGCACCGAAGCGTCAATGACGATCAACGAGGCCCGCGTTCTTCGTCGAGGTCGGCGACGGCCCGACCGAGGCCGACTCGGCCACCGTGCCGGCGGGAAATGCGTGCGAGCACGTCGTTCATCGTTGGCATCGAGACCAGGCGCGTGAGTTCAATGGCGAGATACTGCTGGAGGGACTGCCCGGCTGCCTCGGCGCGGCGTTGAAGACTCGCGTGCACTTCATCTGGGAGATCGCGTACAAGAACGTTGGGCATGCTTGCATTCTGCTATCAATATGACGCCATCGCAACCATATTCGCCTGGACCCGCAGCCGCCTCCTGCCAAGCGCGTTGGCAAAGTGGACTCAGCGATGTCAAGGATCCCGGTTTCAAGGTGAGATCGGTTCGCTGACCCGGGAGGAGTCAGTTCCCGAACTGCCGCTTGGCGCATCCCCGCAGCGGTGGTCGGCGCGGCGGACGGTGCTGCCCCCAGCGAGTACAACCGTCGATCCTTGCATGAACGGGCCCGATCGGACCGGTCTCGTCGACCCACTCGGCCAGGCCTCCATCGTGAATGCTGCGCTCGGCGACAACCTACTCCCGGTCCAAGCGAATCCACTACTTCGCCGGCGGCGTGAACGAGGCACCACCGTCGAACATGACGGTCAGCGAACCGTCGCACCACCCCCTCCGCCATCGCTGGCTCTGTAAGGAGCCGAGGACTGCAGGAGGTACCGATGGCGCTGGCGTGACGAGAGTGACCGCGCTGGGCGGCAGCCGGAAGCGAGTGACAACGCTCGATCGCCGCGGCTTGGTGACCGAGCGCTACGACGTGCGCTGGCGAGCGTTGCTTCGTTCCGGCGAGAGCAGGATGTTCCGGCAGCGCTTCGACCGGGCGGCCGATGCCGATCAATTCGTCAGCCAACTCTGAGCCGTCGGGCTGCCAGCGAGTGGGTGGCAGCCCGACGATGACGGACGACCGAGCGACCAGACCGCCATGGTCGTGGCGGCAACCGGGAAGCACACGGTCTGGTTCGCGTTGTTGCTGTACCGCGCGGCGACGTGGCGCGGTGCGTCGGCGAATGGTCGCAAGGCCGCCGCGTTCACGCTCCGCGCGACAGCGCGAATGCTGAAGCCGAATGCGCCGGCACTTCCGACTGCCGCCCGCGCCTACCTCGACCGAATCGCGTTCCGCGGCGCCGCTGGGCGCAACTGCGCGCCGTGCTTCGTTGGTGGAACGACGAGGCGATCGTCGGCTCGGGCCTCACCACACGGCTAGGTGTCATTCGTGGCACCAGCATCCCGAGGTTGGGCGACGACGAGCCCATCCCCGACGAGCGCGAGATGTGGCGGATGGCATGGCCAGGCCGCGGAAGCGGCCATTCTGCGCACCCACCTCGAACAGTTCTGCGACTGCCCGGGTGACGCTCGGGTGTTCACCAGTACCACCGGCCGCTACCTCGATGTCTCCCACCTCCAGCAGCGGGCACGAAAACGCGCTCGTGAACTGGCCTTCCCCGAAGGCCACCGCCTGTGCGAAGTTGGCCGTCACGCCTTTCGCCATCTCGCTGTCACGCGCTGGTTGCGAGCCGGTGTCCCGCTGCGTACGGCGGCACGCTGGGGTGGCTGGAGCGATGTCGCCACGATGCTGCGCTGGTACGAGTCCCGACTCCCCGGCGACGACGAGCTGGCGGCCGGGCGACAGTCCGAGACCACCATCAACTCGGTACGTCGATGACGGAGAGCACATCACCATCAATCGAGCCGCGTTCTCTGTCACAGGTCTGGCGTATCGTGTGGGGCATGAGCGCCGTGACAACTCTTGAACGTGCCATGTACGGCGTCGGTCAGGCCTCTTCGTTGCTCGGTCTGCGTCAGGACAAAGTTTGCGGCTGGCTCGATGGCTACGAGCGCAGCGGTATGACGTACCCGCCCGTCATCCGTGAGGTGTCGACCGGTAGCGATCTCGTCACCTGGGGCGAGTTCGTCGAGCTCGGCTACCTGCGCGAGTACCGCCGGGCTCGCGTAAGCCTGCAGCACATCCGCCCGGTCATCGAACGCCTTCGGCAGGAGTTCGGCGTGCGGTACCCAATGTCGGTCACAGTCACGCCAGTGCGCACATCGACGCCAAGGTCACCGAGTTGACGTGCGGCCTTCACCGCCAGCTTGTCGGGGTAGGTCCCGAGGATGCGCGAGGCGGCTTCGAGAAGGATCACCTGCGCCGACGACGGATCGATCGAGCGGAACTCCTTCGTCAGTGTCTTGAACGCAATCTCGGCGATCGCGCCAGCCGTCTCGACACCCGTCGGCCCGCCACCGACGACCACAAAGGTCAGTTGCGCACGACGCTCGTCTGCGTCGTCGGTTCGTTCGGCACGCTCGAACGCCAGCAGGAGGCGGCGGCGGATCTCGATCGCGTCTTCCACGGTCTTGAGTCCGGGGGCGTACTGTTCCCACTCGCCGTGTCCGAAGTAGGAGTGGCGGGTTCCGGTCGCCAGCACAAGATGGTCGTAGTGAACGTGAGCTCCGTCCGCGAACTGCACCCGGTGTTCGTCGGGATCGATGTCGCTCACCTCACCAAGCAACACTGTGGCATTCGACTGGTCGGCGAGGATCGACCGGATCGGGTGGGCGATGTCGGCAGGAGCGAGCCCAGCGGTCGCCACTAGGTACAGCAAAGGTTGGAAAAGATGATGGTTGCGGCGATCGACGAGTGTGATCCGCACCGGTGCGTCCGCCAGACCCTTGGCCGTAGCAATCCCACCAAAGCCACCACCGATGATCACCACGTGCATCCGGTCGTCCAACATGCCCACAGCATTCCTCATTCGGAACCAGAACCCACGTTCGGCGGAATTCGATGAAGACGGCGCTGAATGAGAGAATGAAGCCCTTTAGTGGCCGCTCGGGAGCATCATCTGCCCGGCGCCGTCGGACGCGCTGATCGTGCCGATCGTCCCCACCCCCTTGTCCGAACGAACCATCGACCAACTCAACGGCTTCCTTGCCGACCACCCGCCGGCGCCCGAGGTGCTGCCGTTCGCGTCGATGGTCGATCGCCGTAAACGCCTGCAGGGCGACATCGTCGCTCACTTGATGCGCGACACCCCGGGCTTCCTGCCAACAACGATCCCGAACGCAAGCGTCATCGAACGGATGGGTATCGAACGCGCACCAGTCGCCACCTTCGCACCCACCAGGGCGGCGGCAGTCGCATTTCGGCAGCTCTGGGCTGACATCGCCGCACGACTTTGGACCTGACCTCGGCAACGAGTTACCACCCGCCTTGCCAACGGTGGGCACACCTCGCAACGAGCTCGAGGTGAACACCAGGCGATCTGATTGGCGCACACCTGGTGGCGGCGCACATTCTGATCACCGTTGACCGAGGTCGGCGACTCGACGAAGCACTCGAGTACGCGATCGCACATCCCGCGCTGGCGAAGAAGGCCAAGAAGGCCAAGCGGTGAGCACTGCTCCCATGTCCCCTCGAACTCAAGCGGATTGAGCCTCGAGCAACGCCTTCAACTTGGCGAGGTCCTTGCGGTTCGCGCGACGCATCGCCGGCTTCATCATCGGGGCCATCACCTTGGAGAACCCGGCCGGTTCACCGCGGTTGCGCAGCGTCATCCGCGTCGACCCGTCTGACTCCGCATCCCACGCGTAGGTGGTCTCCATCGGGAATGGGCCCTGCTGTGTGCGCATGACCACACGCTCGCCAGGCACCAGTTCCACGAACTCATAGGTGTACCGCAGTGTGAGGCCGAGGAACCCGGCAACGAACTCGACCTGCGACCCGATCCGCACCGGAGTCGACGTCTTCCATTCGACCGAGTCGATGTTGACGTACCAGTTCGGAGCGTTGGACGGGTCGCCCGCGTAGGCCGAGACGACGTCCGACGGCCGGGCAATGACGATCTCGGTCTCGATGTCAACGTTGGTACGCCAATTGTACGACACGCCTCCCGGTGATCGTGACGGGCAAGACGTCGCGCCTCGGACGCTCGGGCCTCGACGGGCTGGGCCATCGCCCACTCCGCGGCTGAGGCCACGACGTGTCCGATCGCGCTACCGGCCCAAGTCTGCCGGCTCCAGTGGGGTGCGAGCGGTCAGGCCGACCGTTGGCGAACGTCGCGCAAGGCAGAAGCTCCCTTCCCCCAGCCTTCCCAATCACGTTGAGAATTGAGTGCCGATCGGGTGTAACGGTTCCTCGCTCACTCATTCTCCTCGGCACGTATGACCTGGTCACGGTACTTTCGTGGCGCTCCCGGAAGGATTTGAACCTGCGACCTGCGGTTTAGGAAACGCCTTCGAAGCGTTCGCCGTCGACCGTCGTCGTCCGCGAAAGTACGCCTGAGCACGGCGTTTGCGGGCTGATAGTTCGGGGCGGTTCGCTGACGGACGCCGCAGTTCGGCCGGAGTTGCTACCACGCTGCTACCTCGGCGAGGCGGTCGG
>JANYDH010000012.1 GCA_025359865.1 Actinomycetes bacterium
ACCATGTAATGTTGAAGATTGATCTTTCGACCGGTTCTACGAGCACGCTGGCACCAACAGTCGGTTCGTTGCCGATAGCCGTTTCCATGTGAGACTCGTTTCCATGTTGACCGGGTATTGACTACGGGACGACCCACAACCCAACTAGTGCTGCCGCGCAGAAGTTGGTTGAACGTGGGTCATGCGGCGCGGGTGGCGTTGTAGACCCATTTGAATGGGGTGGCGGTGGTGTTGCGGTGTTCGATGAAGGTGAGCATGCGTTGGACGAGGTCGGTGCGTGAGTCGAACTCGCCGCGGCGGAGCAGTTTGCGGGTCAGGATCGAAAAGAACGATTCGACCTGGTTCAGCCAGGAGGCGTGGACGGGGGTGTGATGGACGACGAAGCGGGGATGCTCGGCGAACCATTTACTGGTCGCTTTCGATCGGTGTGAGCTGCCGTTGTCGAGCACGACATGAACAGCGAGATCCGGGTCGATCGATTCGTCGATCTGCTCGAGGAACTCGATGAAATGAGCGGAGTCGTTACGGGTGACGTCGCTGGCGGTGACTTTGCCGGTGGCGACATCCAACGCGGCGATCAACGACGCGGTGCCGTGGCGGACGTATTCGAACTCGCGTCGTGACGGCTGCCCCGCTTTGACGGGTTGGGTCGGATGTTTGCGTGACTTGGCCTGGATGCCAGTCTTTTCATCGATCGACAACACCACCGCGTTGGCCGGTGGGGCCAGGTAGAGGCCACACACGTCTGCCGCGCGGGCCCAGAACTCGGGCGTGTCCCGCCTGGTCAGCCAGCCCTGCACCCGGTGCGGTTTGACATCATCAGCGGCGAGGATCCGCCCGATCTGTGATGCCGAGATCGGTATCGACGCGGCCTTCATCTCCACGGCCAGTTCCGAGTGCGACCACTGCGAATCGACGTGGGGATGTTCCTCGGTGACTTTGGCCATCAACACGAGACGATCCGTTGGCCCATACACCAACGGCCGCCCGGACCCGCCACTTACACACAGACTGCGGCGACAACCCAACCATCCTGGCGATCTGTGTGCCCGGCATCCCGTCCGCGGCGAGCAACACCACCTCAGCCCGCTGACGATCCCGATGAGCCGTGGTCTGCGCCCGCAACCGGCGCTCCAGTTCGATCCGTTCTTCGAGCGTCAACAACAACGGTGCCACAGTCCACATCTTGACCCTCCCCAAGCTCTCGATGCAGACAACTCCATCACGTTCAATCAACTAATGCGGGGATGCACTAGGCAGTCGGTGTCTGAGGTCACGAATCGCACCTCGGGTCGTAGTGTGGGGTGGCTGCGTCGGGGCGCGACAGGGTCAGTCGAACTAGGTTAGGCAGCATGCGCAATGTGATCTTCGGTGTGTTCATGCCTCAAGGCTGGAAGATGGAACTGTCTGGCATCGACGGTGCTGCAGCCCAATGGAACAAGGCGGTCGAGATTGCGGTCCGTGCGGAGGAACTCGGCTTCGACTCGATCTGGGTCTACGACCACTTCCACAACGTGCCGAGACCGGCTCACGAATCAGTGTTCGAATGCTGGACCACGATGGCGGCGATCAGCCAGTGCACCAGTCGTATCCGCCTCGGACAGATGGTGGGCTGCAACGGCTACCGCCAGCCGAGCGTGCTCGCTAAAATCACGTCCACGATCGACGTGATCAGTGGCGGCCGTCTCGACTGGGGAATCGGTGCCGGCTGGTACGAGAACGAATACACGGGCTACGGCTTCGACTTCCCGAAGCCGAAGGACCGGATCGGGATGCTCAACGAATGCGTCGAGATCGTGCGCAGCATGTGGACCCAGCCCGAGACCACCTACGACGGCAAGTACTACCAACTCTCGCGTGCCAACTGCGATCCGAAGCCGCTGCAGTCGCCGCACCCTCCCATCTGGATCGGCGGCGGCGGTGAACAACTCACGCTACGGGTGGTGGCCAAGTACGCCGACTACAGCAACTTCGGCGGCCAGCCCGATGAGTGGGCGCGCAAACGCGAGATCCTGAAAGGCCATTGTGCCGTCGTTGGCCGTGACCAAGACACGATCGGCAAGACGTGGTCGCCCGAGGCATTCATCCGCTCGACCGAAGCAGAGATCATCGCTGCCGGATCGAGGAACCTGTGGGGCGAGTCGTTCGACTCGTGGCGGGCCGGAAATCTGGTCGGCACGCCCGAGCAGGTCTGCGAAAAGATCCAGCAGTACATCGACCTCGGCTGTACCGGGTTCATCCCATGGTGCAGTGATTACCCCGATACCGAGACCCTCGAACTGCTCGGTTCACAGGTGGTCCCCAACTTCCGCTAGGTCCCCACCCCATCGAGCTTTGGTCGTGAGATGTCGCCCTGCGACATCACACGACCAAAGCTGATCAGGAACTGGCGTGTTCGGCGATCAGCGCGTCGAGCCGTTCGGCGTTGGCCTGTACCCGAAGCTGGTCCCAGACATCCATACCGTCGAAGACGCGATAGTAGGCCGAACGTGCGGCCGGCAGCGTGGCCTGGAGAGTCTCACGCATCGCAACAGCGCACCCTCGTGTTGGGCAAGCATGACCGCCCACTCCCGGTACCGCTCGGCTGCGCCCCGTTCGAGCAACGCGAGAAACCGGGGGATGCCATCGGGCGGAACCCGCCCGATGTGTGGTGCGAGGAGTTGGCCGAAGTTGGGGATCTGGAGTTCGGCCATCGTCACTCGTAGGAGCGGAAAATCACTTCGGCGACGCAACTCGGCTTGGTGGAGCCTTCGCATTCGAATGAGAACGCGTAGGTCGTCTGTGCGCCACCGGCGATCTCTTCGACCGCGAGCAAGGTAACGCCCAGGCGCACCTTGGCACCCACCGGCACCGGAGCCATGAACCGCACCTTGTTGCAGCCGTAGTTGACGCCCATCTTGAATCCGGTGGTGGCGACGACCTGCGGCATGAGCACCGGTCCGAGCGACAACGTGAGGTAGCCATGAGCGATCGGGCCACCGAACGGGCTCTCCTTCTTCGCCCGCTCGGGGTCGACGTGGATCCATTGGTGATCGCCCGTTGCCTCTGCGAACTGGTTGACGCGCTCCTGGGTGACTTCCAACCAGTCGCTGTAACCAAGGTGCTCGCCGACGAGTTCTTGGAGACCTGCTGTGCCATTGATGATGCGTGCTGCCATACCCGCGAGCATGCCATGCCCCGCCACCTTCGCGAGACTCCGACCGTCACATGTACGGTGATGCGAATGGGCAAGCATGCCGATCGACTGTTCCGCCTCGCCACGATGCCGCTCCGTGTCACATCGAACACCGCGCGCCTGATACGAAGTGTGCTCATGGCCGACTTCCTGAGCGCATACGCCCTCACCCAAACCGACAAGCTGGCGGTGGTCGATGACCATCCCGATGGCACGGTGCACTCCCTCACGTTCGGGCAACTGAACAACAAGTCGAACCAGCTTGCCAATGTGCTGCTCGCCAATGGTGTGAAGCCCGGCGAGTCCAAGGTGGTCTGGTGCGGTCAGAACTCGATCGGGCTGGTGCTGATGATCAACGCGGCGCGCAAGCTCGGCGTTACTGCGGTGCCGCTCAATTATCGGCTCAGTGACGAGGAGGCTGCGTACGTCACCGATCACAGCGATGCCGACATCGTCTACGTCGATGCCGAATTCGCCCCGATGTTCGAGCGAATCAAGGCTGAGTTGCCCAAGGTCGTCCACTACCTCGTGTTCGACGCGACTGTCCATGGTGGCACCCTGCCCGACGGTATGGCCGATGTCGACACGTTGATCGATGCCGCGTCGACGGCCGATCCCGTGGTCCCCGCCGACACCGAGGCCGGCGCCACGATGATCTATACGAGCGGCACCACCGGTAAGCCGAAGGGCGCACTGCGACGGGGCTCGTCCGGGGCCGAGCAAGCAGCGGCGATGGTGGCATTCATCGGGTACTCGCCCGACGACGTGTACATCCCTACCGGCCCGCTGTACCACTCGGGCCCCGGCGGATTCATGGGCATCGCCCAGGCCCTCGGCCAGACCGTGGTGTTGCAGCGCAAGTTCAATGCCGAGGACTGGTTGCGACTGGTACAGAAGTACAACGTCACGTCCACGTTCAGTGCGCCCACGCCGATCCGCATGATCTGCAACCTCTCCGACGAGGTGAAGTCGAAGTACAACGTGTCGTCCATGAAGCGGATGATCGCCAACGCCGCGCCGTGGAGCTTCGCATTGAAGAAGATGTACCTTGCCTACTTCCCGCACGACTCGCTGTTCGAGGTGTACGGCAGCACAGAGTTGGGTGTCAACTGCATCTTGCGGCCGGAAGACCAGCTCCGCAAGCCAGGCTCATGCGGAAAGCCGGCGCCGATGGTCGAGGTCAAGTTGTTCGACGATGACGGCAACGAGATCACCGGGCTGGGGCCCGACAATCCTGGCGAGCTGTTTGTGAAAAGCCCGAGCGTGTTCGCCGACTACTACAAGCAGCACGACAAGTTTCTCGCAGACCAGAAGCACGGCTACCAAACCGTCGGCGACATCGCCTACCTCGACGACGAGGGTTACGTGTACATCTGCGATCGTAAGAAGGACATGATCATCTCGGGTGGCATGAACATCTACCCGGCCGAGATCGAGTCGGCGCTCGAACATCATCCCGATGTGCTGGAGGCAGCGGTGTTCGGCGTTCCGAGCGAAGAGTGGGGCGAGAGCGTGCACGCCATCGTCGTGGTCCGCGAGGGTGGCGCGATGACGGCTGAGGATGTTCGCGAGTTCTCGCGCGAACACCTGGCTCACTACAAGGTGCCGCGTTCGGTGACGTTCATGGACGAGCTCCCAAAGACTGGAAGCGGCAAGATCCTAAAACGCGAGCTGCGCGCCCCGTTCTGGGCCGGTAGGGACAGCAAGGTCTGAACGGCGTGCGTCGAACGGCGTACTGACGTTTGGCGTTGGGTTGTTGTCAATGACAGCCCAACGCCAAAAGTCGGGCGATTTTGCCTCGACGCTATTCGCGACGGGGTGGTCCGCAAGATTGCCCGTTGCCGCTGAGGCATGTTAGTGGCATGTTAGTGGCATGATTATGGCATGGCTCGTACCCGCCTGAGCACGACAGTTGACCGAGATCTGCTCGACCACGCCCGCAGGACACGGGTGGGAACTAGCGACGCCGAACTGATCGACGAAGCCCTGGTAGCGCTCCTCGCGCGGTATCGGGCGGCCGAGATCGATGCTGCGTATGCCTCAGCGTACGCCGCTCACCCGATCGACGAGCCCGGCGAGTGGGGTGACCTTGAGTCATTTCGTGCCGCGGTCGGGCGATGACTGACCTACCGAGGCGTGGAGAGGTGTGGTGGTGCGAGCCACCGGAGATCGGCCGCCGACCAGTAGTGGTGTTGTCCCGCGACGCCGCGATCCCGCGACTCCGCCGAGCGCTGATCGCGCCGTGCACGACGACGATTCGTGGGCTGGCCAGTGAGGTCGCCTTGGAGCCTGATGAGGATCCCGTCCCTCGTTGCAGCGCCGTCAACCTCGATTCCGTCCAGTCGGTGGCTGTGGCGTTGCTTGTCGAGCGCATCGGCCGCCTGAGTGAGTCACGAATGCGCGAAATCTGCGCTGCGCTCGAGGTCGCAACCGACTGTCGATGACCCGAGGTGACCGACCGCACCTTGATCCGCGAACTCCCTCTGCGTTTGGTAGGTCGAGCCCCCCGGAGGGGGCTCGACCTACCAAACGCTGCGCGGACCAGGGTGTTGGCGATGCGGATGCCGTCCTCATCCAATTCGATCGCCGAGCTTGGAGTCAGTAGCCCAGTCGTTTGATCCGGTCGGGCCTTCGCTGCCAGTCCTTATCGACCTTGACGAACAGCTCGATGTACACGCCCTCGGGGAGCTGTGCCCGGACGCGGGTGCCGACCTCTTTGAGTACGGCGCCGCCCTTGCCGATGACCATCCCCTTTTGGCTGTCTCGTTCGACGATGATCTCGACCCTGATCCGGGGCCATTCCCATTCGGTGACGCGGGTGGCGATGGAATAGGGCAGTTCGTCGCGGGTGACCGCGAGCAACTGCTCGCGGACGAGTTCGGCCACCCAGGTTTCTTCCGGCAGGTCGCTGACCTGCTCGTCGGGGAAGAACATCGGTCCTTCCGGCAACAGCGCCGTGAGGTGATCGACGAGCGCGCCAACCCCCTCACCGGTCTTGGCCGAGACTGGGAAGTACGCGGCCGCATTGAGCGAGGAAGCGGCGCCGAGTTGGCCGACCAACTGGTCTCTGCCGATGAGATCGATCTTGTTGATCACGACGATGGCTTGAGTGATGTCGAATCTGCCGGCGACCCACTTGTCGCCCTTCCCGAACGGCATCGTGCCATCGATCACCAGACAGATCTCGTCGACGTCTTTGACGCTGTCGAGCGCCGTTGCATTGACCCGCTCGCCGAGCGCCGACACCGGCTTGTGCAGACCCGGCGTGTCGACGAACACGAGTTGCGCATCAGGACGGGTGAGAATGCCGCGAACCCGGGTGCGGGTGGTCTGGGGTTTGTCGCTGACAATGCTGACCTTCTGGCCGCAGAGGGCGTTCACCAGTGTGGACTTGCCCACGTTGGGCCGTCCGACGAAGGTGATGAAGCCACTGCGCATGATCCGGTGACGCTATCGGCACCCGATCGTCTCGCCATTCGGGTGTCGTCGATGCCGGCTGCGATGGTCGCCGATCACGGCGGCGCAGTGGTGATGCCGGCATCGTTGGGCGGTGCCGTGGAAAGCGCCGTGACCAGCGGGATGGTCGACGGGGAAGACACAGTGCTGGAGGATGTGGACCCGACCGTGGTGGCGGTGGCAGGCGTCGAGCTAACAACGGTGGAGGTGGTTACCGGTGGCGGCGCGACGCCTCCGGCGAGTAACTGCGTGTACTCATCGTAGGAGACCGGCTCGCCTGGCTCGGTGAGGTCACCCGATCCGACGAACACCCGCAGCGGTTCGCCACCCAGGGTGAACGACACCTGACCGGTGCGCGGCACGCTGCTGGTGAGGGTGAGTACGATCTGGCCGATCATCAATCGTTGATCCGGTGGCGACATGCCCTCCAGAATATTCTCGGGCAGGTCGACGGTGGCGATGCCGCTGCGGAGGTCGACGGTGAGTTCGGCGGTCGGCGGAATGATTACGCGCAGCCCGGTTCCCGTGCTGTCACGGGGTGGTCCTTCCACCAATGCGGCGAGCACCTGGGGTGCGCTTGCGGGGCGCGGCAGAACCACCGAGACACTGGTGAGTTGGCTGCCGGCTGCGAAGTACAGGTCGACCAACTCGGTACTGATGGATGTGCTCGTCACCATGGCTGTCGTGCTGGTCGCAGGTGCTGTGGTCGCCGGTGCTTCGGTCGTTGCGGGTGCCTGTGTGGTGGAGGGGGCGCCGGTGGTGGGGGCAACCGTTGACGATGTGCTGGTATTTGCCAGGTCGTAGGGGATGTCGGCGCGATTGATCGCCTCGAACTCGCCGGAGCTCGGTACCCCGCAGGCCACCGTGAGCGCCACCAAGGCAAGGGTGATCAGGATCAGCCGTCTCATCACATGGTCTCGTTCAGGGTGACCACGAATCGTGCTCCTCCACCGGGTCGGTCTTCGGCCCAGGCCTCGCCGCCATGGGCATGAGCGTGTTCAGCGACAAGTGACAGCCCCAAACCGGTACCGACCTTGTGGCGCGCTGCACTGCCCCGGGCAAAGCGCTCGAAGATGCGTGCACGCTCGCCACGGGCGACCCCGGGCCCTGCGTCTTCGACCGCCAGAACGATCCCGTGCTTGCCGTACGACTCGATCGACACCCTGGTCGGCCCTCCGCCATGGTTCTTCGAATTGTCCAGCAGGTTCGCGAGGATCCGCTCGAACCTCAGCTTATCGATGCGTACGGTCGGTGGGATCTTGGGGCTGATGATGATGGGCACTTCTGCGAAACCGTAGCGGTGGGCGATCCGGGTGACGAGGTCACCGATCTGCACCTCTTCTCGATGGAGTTCGGTCGATCCACCGTCGATGCGCGCCAACTCGAGTAGATCCATCACCATTTGATCGAACCGCCGTACCTGGGTGACCACGACGTCGAGCGCTTGACGGCTGCGATCCGGTAGGTCGTTACGGCGACCGTCGAGCACTTCGACTGCTGCTGCCAGTGCAGTGATCGGCGAACGCAGTTCGTGGCTGACGTCGGAGGCGAAGCGGGCTTCGCGCTCGATGCGGGTCTGCATCGCATCGGCCATGTCGTTGAACGACTGGGCGAGGCGGGCGAGGTCGGGGTCGGTCTCCGGAGGCATTCGGGTGTCGAGCCCGCCCGACGCGATGTCGCCTGCCGCTCGGGCGACACGGGTGAGCGGCCGGAGTAGGCGCCGGTTGGTCCACCAGCCGATGATGGCGGCCATCAACGCGGTGACTGCGGCGCCGATTCCGAGCGCGGCGGCGATGCGCTGGAGCGTCTGGTTGGTCGTGTCGAGGGGGAACGCCTCGAAGTACGTGGAGTCGAACTCGGCAATGTAGATCCCGGTGACAAGGTATGGCTTGCCGTCGAGGTCGAATCGTTGTACTCCCGAGGTGCCGCGGCCGACGGCGGCGAACAGCTCAGCAGGCAGGGTGTTTTCGTCTCGCCGCTGATCCGTGGCGCATCGGCCCCCCGGCGGTACGAGTAGCACAGCGAACCCGTTGCCCTCGGTGCGCAGTTGCTCGATGACGAACTTGCAAATCTTGTCGGGATCGGCCTTCAACTGGTCGCGTACGCTCTTGGCGTTGCTGAATGCCTGCGTCTTCGCAACGGCGGTGCGCTGGTCGAGCAGGTAGTTGCGAGCCACGGCGTAGGTGACCACGGCCAGAGACAGACTTGCCAGCAAGGTTGCCAGACTGAAGAACACCGTGACGCGTGTACGCAGGCGCACAGTACGACGGGTTCGAGTGCGGCTCACATCTAACAGTGTTACCGAAATCTCGCTGCGATGTGGCGGATGTGGTAACACCGGCGGCAGGACCGATGATCAACTGCCGTGCCGCTCGGTTCCGCTGCCGGTGGAGTACCAGGGGGAGGTTGGTACCCCACCGAAGCAGCGTGAACAGTGATGAGTCTGCAGTAGCTTTGTGACAGCCCTACGCCCCGAGTGTGCGATTTCTGTAACACTTGGTGTACCCGAAGGATGACTCTGCGTGACATCTCTGCTCTTCATCGAAGACGACGACTCGATTCGCCTGGCACTTCGCCTTGCCTTGGAGGACGAAGGGTACGAGGTTCGCGAGGCCGCCGATGGCCGTTCGGGTCTCGAGGCGTTCGCCCAACACGAGCCTGATCTGGTGTTGCTCGACTTGCGGCTTCCCGATATCGGCGGGTTCGAGGTGTGTCGTGCCTTGCGATCGAGCAGCATCGTTCCGATCATCATCGTTACCGCTCAGACCGATACCTACGACTTGGTGGCCGGACTTGAAGCCGGTGCGGATGACTATGTCACCAAGCCCGTCAAGCCGAAGGAACTCGCGGCGAGAATTCGTGCTGCGTTGCGCCGTGTTCAACTCCACGAGAACCCGAGTGTCACGCCGACCAGTCGGTTCGGCGACGTCGAACTGCGCCGTGAGCAAGGTATCGCGCTCAAGGCCGGTGTCGAACTGAACCTCACCAAGACCGAGTTCCGATTGTTGTGCGAGTTCGCCGACCACATCGGAGCGGTGCTCTCGCGCGATCAATTGCTCGAGCGCGTGTGGGGATACGAGTACCTTGGCGACAGCCGACTCGTCGATGCCCACGTCAGGCGGTTGCGGGTCAAGGTCGAGGACCATCCCGACGAACCCCGGTTGATCGTCACCGCCCGAGGCATCGGGTACCGGCTACTCAACACTCCTTCATGACCGTGCGACCTGCCATGACGGTGCGCGTCGCTCGCGAAAGGCGCCGATGCCCTCCGTGGCCTCGTGGCTCTGAAAGAGATGCTCCGAAAGTACTTGCATCTCGATGTACGCAGCATCGCGGCTGAGTGTCGGGACTCGGCGGAGCAAGGCCTTGGTGGCCGCAACCGCGCCGGGGGCACCCTGAAGCACTCCGCCGACCAACGTCGCAACGGTGGCAGCGACGTCGTCGCTGATGTGCGTGATCAGCCCCATCGCCCGGGCATCGGCAGCATCGAAGGTTTCACCAGTGAGGAACGGTGCAGCGAGCAACGCCGCGTTGACCCTGGCAAGGATCGGAACCGAAATGATCGCGGGAGCGACGCCGATCCTCACCTCGGTGAACGCGAACGTCGTGTCGCGAGCGACGACGACGAGATCGCACGACGCCATCAGCCCAACGCCGCCGGCGCGCACCGCCCCGTTGACTGCCGCGATGGTGACGGTGGCCCCGTCGCTCAGCCGGCGCAGCACGCCGACCATGCCGCCGGAGTCGACTGGGCCGCTACTGCGTTCTTTGAGGTCGGCCCCGGCACAGAAGGTGTTGCCGGTGTGTTGCAGCACGATCACTCTGGCTGCGGCGGCCTCGGCAGCGTCGATGCCAGCGTGCAGCTCGTTGATCAGTTGTCGCGATAGCGCATTGCGATTGCTGGGGGAGTCGAGTGTGATGGTGGCGACACCGCGCTCGACGGAGTGATGTACGACCTCGTCCATCCCCGCACCCTACGTCTTGACCAGACCGTCAGAGCCCGCCTGAGTCGGTTCAGGTGGTGATGTCGCGCAGGAACGCTTCGACCTCAGCGCGATGGCGTGTGCGTTTCATTGGTGGCAGCGCCTTGACGATGTCCCAGCGGTAGCTGGCGCTGCCGAGGCGTGGGTCGAGCACGGCCACCACACCGCGATCGGTATGCGTACGAATCAGTCGGCCTGTTGCCTGGGCGAGCAACATCGCCGCGCGAGGCACATCGATCTGGCTGAACGCCGCAGCGCCGAGCAGTTCGCGCCGGGCGGACAGCAGCGGGTCGTCGGGGCGCGGGAACGGGATCTTGTCGATGATCACCAGGCTGAGGGTGCGGCCGGGGATGTCGACGCCTTGAAAGAAGCCAGCGGTGGCGAACAGGCATGCTGCTTCATTCTGGGAGAACGCCTTGACCAGCGCGTTCTTGGGCAGATCACGCTGGGTCATGATCGGCACATCGACCTTCAACCGCACGGATTCGGCGGCTGCCTCCATCGCTCGCCAGCTGGTGAACAGCGCCAAGGTTCGTCCACCGGCAGCCAGGATGAGCGCGGCGATCTCCTCGGCGACTGCAGCATCACGTTTGGGTGAACGTGGGTCGGGAAGGTGGGTGGCGCAGTACAAAAGACCATGGTGCTCGTAGTCGAACGGGCTACCGACGTCGATCTGGTCGAACGGTCCAGCGTCGAGCCCGACTCGTTCGACGAGCGCTGTTGGAATGGTTGCACTCGTGAGCACGCCGATCCGCTGCGACCAGATCCCGGCAGAGAGCAACGGTCCCACGTCGAGCGGGGCGATTTCGAGTCGCGGGTAGTCGGGTCCACCCGATACGAACGCGACCTTGCCCTCCTGCGCGGCGATTGCCGCGTCGATGTGGTCCTGAAGGCGGGTGGCAAGCGATTGAGCGCGCAGCTTCTTCTGCTTCGCATCGTCCACGTCGGTGTCGATCGCCCGTAGCGCGGCCTGGGCAGCCTCGATTCGGGTGCGCGCGAGCACGAGTGCATCGACGAGATGGCCGGGAAGTGGCAACGTCAGTCGCTGGCCCAGCGATGGAGCGAGGGCATCGCGGATGAGCGTGGCCGAATCGGCAACGGCACCGACGAGTTTCGGGTCGTCGATGATCCGTTTCAACGAGGTGGTCAAGGTGGTGAACCGGCCGGGGCCGATCTGGACCCCGATCGTGTCGCTCATGATGTCTTCGAGTTGGTGTGCCTCGTCGACGATCACCACATCGTGGTCTGGTAGCAACATCCCGCCACTGGCCACGTCGAGTCCGTACAGGTGGAGGTTGACCACGATCACGTCGGCCGACATCGCTTGCTGTCGTGCTCGCTCAGCGAAACAGGTCGGCCCCATCGAACATCGAGTGGCACCGGGGCACTCGTCGCTTCCCACGGTGACGGCGCGTTGGGCGGCATCGCTGGGTGCCCAGTCGAGATCGGCTAGGTCGCCGGTGGCGGCGGTGCCGGCCCATGTCGCAAGGCGTTTGATCTCGACCTTGGTGACTACCGCAAGATCGTCGAGTTCGAGTTGGCCATCTTGGGTGTGTTGGAGTTCGTTGAGACGCTGGAGGCAGAGGTAGTTGCTGCGACCCTTCAGCACCGCAAACTCGAACGGCTTGTTGAGCAGTCCGGTGAGGTGCTGTTGAAGAAATGGCAGATCTTTGGCGGCGAGCTGATCTTGCAAGGCTTTGGTGGCGGTGGCCACGACCACGCGCTTGCCCGACAACACCGCAGGTACGAGGTAGCCGAGTGTCTTGCCGGTACCGGTGCCGGCCTGCACGACGATGTGGCGCTCGGACTCGAGCGCTCTCGCGATGGCCGCCGCCATCTTCTGTTGACCCGGTCGGTCCTCGGCAGCGGGAAGCGCACTGGTCACCGCGGCAAGAGCGGACTCCACCGGACTCATGCGGGAGAGCGGAGGGCGAGCGCAGCGTCGAGTTCGGCACCGTCGAACTCCGGCCAGGTCCGCTCGGTGAAGTACACCTTCGCCCCGGCTATCTGCCACAGCATGAAGTTGGAGATGCGTAGCTCGCCCGACGTGCGCACCAAGATGTCGACCGGCGGAAGTTCTGGCAGGTACAGGTGGCTGGTGATGCTCGCCTCGGTGATGGTCTCACCTGCGGCCACGGCCTGCTCGGCGGCATGAATCAACTCGGTTCGGCTGCCGTAGTCGAACGCGACGGTGAGCACCATCCCGGTGTTGGCTGCGGTCTCGGCGATGGCGGTGCGGATGGCCCGCTGCACAAACTTCGGGGTCCGAGCCTGTGGTGAATCAAATGGTCGGCCCATCCACTGGATTCGCACGTTGAGCTCGTTCAACTCGGCGACGCGCCCGAAGAGCTTGCGGTGCAAGCCCAAGATGTGGCGCACCTCGGGCCGCGGGCGCACCCAGTTCTCGGTCGAGAACCCGAACACCGTCAGCCAACCGACATTGCGGGTGACAGCGACTCGTACCAGCGCGGCGAGATTCTCCTCGCCCTCGGTATGTCCGGCCGTGCGGGCCAGGCCACGCCGGTTGGCCCATCGTCCGTTGCCATCCATGATGCAGGCCACATGAACCGGCGCCAAGGCGTGGGGCGCAGTGTTGGTGGCGGGTGGGGCGGAGGCGCTGATCGAGCCACGATATCTGGGTCGGGTGCCGCGATGTGACACGCTCGTGGAGTGGAAGCGGGTGTTCTGCGTGGGACAATGGGAGTGATGCGGACAAGGGCGACACCGATGGCCGAAACGGCCGACCAGGCGAGGTCGTTGCGACACGTCATGGTGGTCGGCGGAACTGTCGCCGAGTGGGGTGAATTGTCCGACCAAGCGTGGTCGGACCGTATCAATGACCTCGGCAGTGTCGGCGGGGATGCAGGGGCCTCATGGCTCACCTTGCGCCCGTTCGAGCGCGGTGTCGGGTCTGATCAGGCTCGTCCAATTCTCCATCAGGTCGTGCCGCAGGGCACGTGCACCGTCATCGTCGACCCCACCCCCGATGGCCGTGAACGGCTGGTGGTTGCGCTGCGCAAGCTGACCGAGAGTGATCAACTCGACGAGGCATCGGTGGCAGCAGCGCTCCTGGCACCGGCCGAGGTCGAGCCCGATCTGGTGTTGTTGCTGGGTTCGAACGAGCAATTGCCGACATCGCTGGTGTGGGAACTTGCGTACAGCGAACTGGTCTACATGCCGGTCGGGTGGGACGCACTACGTCCGGAGCACCTCACCGAAGCGATCCGCACGTTCCGGCACCGTCACCGCCGTTTCGGTGGGTTGGACTGACCGGTAGAGGCCGTGGCTAGTCCGCTCTATCGCGACACCGGGGTGGTGCTGCGCACGTACAAGCTCGGCGAGTCCGACCGTATTGTCGTCGTCCTGACCGAGCATCATGGAAAGGTCCGCGCGGTCGCCAAGGGCGTCCGCAAGACCACGTCGAAGTTCGGGGCCCGTCTCGAGCCGCTCAGCCATGTCCGCCTGCTGCTGTACCAGGGCCGTGAACTCGACATCGTCAGCCAGGCCGAGTCGGTCGAGACCTTGGCACCGTTGTTCGGCGATCTCGATCACCTCACCAATGGCCTGGCGATTCTCGAAGCCGTCGACCAGTTGGCGCTCGAGCGTGAGCCCTCCCCGCAGCTGTACCGCATGCTCGTCGGTGCACTGCGCACGATTGCCGAGCGGTGTGGGCCGCTGGTCGTTCCCGCGTTCTACTGGAAACTGCTTGCCTTCGAAGGCGTGCAACCCGAACTCGATGTGTGTGTGCGATGCGGGGCGGGCGAGCCGTTCGTCGCGTTCGACATGACCGAAGGGGGCGTGCTGTGCCGGTTGTGTCGCAGCGGCGTACCGATCTCGGCGGCGGCGCTCGTCGTGATGCGGATGATCCTCGGGGGTCGGCTCAACGAGGCGCTCAACATGCCGGGCGGGCCGGTCACCCATGAAGTCGCGTCGCATGCCACGCGATCGCTCGAACACCACATCGAGCGGAAGCTGCGCACGGTGGCGATGTTCGAGACCCACTGAACTCGACTGCTCGAAACTGGCGAATTGGCGAGGTCAGCAGTCGAAGTTGAGATAGATCTCGCTGTCGCCGGCGTTCATCGCCGTTACCGTGACGTCGGCCGGATCGGGCGTGGTATTGATGTACTTCCCCCTCTCATCGAATGCGGTGAACCACGTGCCCGACGAATACAGAGACAGCTGGACCCCATTCGATTCGCCGTTGCCGGACGAGTAGCACCCGCCTTCGAAGACATCGATGACGGTGGGGAAGTCGGCCCAGCGCGATCCGATCCCGATGCCGTCGGCAGTGACGAGAGGCGTCGAGGACGTGTTGTCGAAGAAGTACCAGCCGGTGAAGTTCAACGCATCCGGCGTGGCACCACCGAGCCAGATACACAGGCTGACCGAGAAGCACACGTATCGACCGAACGGTTGCACGAAACTCAGCGTGCCGTCGACGGACTGGAACGTGGAGTCACCCATGTCGACCGGATATTGACTGGCGGTGCTTCGGACGGGCGCTCCGAACAACGGCGAGAGCGCCGCAAGAACGGTCTCAGCTGGCGTACCGAAGGTGAGCGGCCAGATTCCATCGGGCTGCAATACCAGATCGGCGATCGTGACCAGCGCGGCCGTGGTGGTCGGTGCATCGGTAACCGGGGCATCGGTCGTTGGAGCAAGCGTTGCCGGGGGCATGGTTGTCGGTGCAGCAGTGGCCGCCTGCGGGGCGGTGGTCGGCAGGACTGTGGTCTCGGGCAGGACTGTGGTCTCCGGCAGGACTGTGGTCTCGGGCAGCGTGGTCAGCACGCTGGGAGTTGGCGGCACGGTTGATGCGCTCACGCTGGAGTCGAGCGCTTTGGGTGATGCAGCGCTGCCGCAGCTCATCAGCAACATCGCAGAGACCAGCACCACTCCCGCACCTCGCACCATGGCATGGGCTCCCTCTCATCGATGTCCGGTACGCAGAGTAACTCGGGTATCAGCAGTCGGCGTGCCATATCCAACTCGGCACCACGTTGTGAGGTTCCGGCGGTCCAGCTTGCGCCGAACCTCACGAGGTGCGCGGCTTGTGAGGTTCCGGCGGTCCAGCTTGCACTGAACCTCACAACGCCTGTTGTCGTTTGAAGCCGCGTTGGCGTCGGCGGAATTCGATGTGGCCGTGTGGCCTCTGCGCTCCTAGCCTGGGCGCGGTATGGCTGCGACCGAACTCGACCAGATCGTCAACCTCTGCAAGCGACGGGGCTTCGTGTACCCGTCGGCCGAGATCTACGGCGGGTTCCGCTCCAGCTACGACTACGGTCCGCTCGGCTCGCTCATGCTGCGCAACGTTCGTGAGGCATGGATCCGCACGATGGTCCAGCAACGTGACGATGTCGTGCTCATCGACGCGGCAATCCTCGGTCCCCCTCAGGTGTTCGAAGCAAGTGGACACCTCGCCAACTTCAGCGACCCGCTTGTCGACTGCACCAAGTGCAAGCAGCGGTTTCGTGAGGATCACCTCATTGATCGCGACGTCTGTCCAAACTGTGCCGCAGTCGGTGCATTCACCGAGGCGCGGGCATTCAACCTGATGTTCAAGACCGAAGCAGGCCCCATCCAGGGTGCGGGCGCGGAGGTGTACATGCGCCCCGAGACAGCCCAGGGCATGTTCGTGAACTTCACCAATGTGTTGCAGACCAGCCGCAAGAAGCCGCCGTTCGGCATTGCGCAGGTGGGCAAGAGCTTCCGCAACGAGATCACACCTGGCAACTTCATTTTCCGTACACGCGAGTTCGAGCAGATGGAGCTCGAGTTCTTCGTGCCGCCCGCCGATGGCCCGAAGTGGTACGAGTACTGGTGTGCCACCCGGTTGCAGTGGTATATCGACCTCGGTATCCCGGCCGAGATGTTGATGTTGCGTCCACACGACGCCGACGAGCTCAGCCATTACTCAACCGGTACGTCCGACGTCGAGTTTCTCTACCCGTGGGGTTGGGGCGAGCTTGAAGGCATCGCCCAACGCACCGACTACGACCTCAAGCAGCACACACAGTATTCGGGCGAGAAGCTCGACTACTTCGACCAGGCTGCGAACGAACGGTATGTCCCGTTCGTGATCGAGCCGGCCGCCGGAGTGAATCGAGCGATGGCGGCCTTCTTGTTAGCGGCGTACGACGAAGACGTGGTCAACGATGAGCCGCGCACCGTGCTGCGCCTGCACCCCCGCCTCGCGCCGTACAAGGTGGCGGTGTTGCCGCTCTCGAAGAAGGACACGCTCACGCCGCTGGCGAAGCAGATCTATGCGGGCTTGGCCGATCGGTACATGGTGGAGTACGACGAGACCCAGGCCATCGGCCGTCGCTACCGCCGCCAGGACGAGATCGGCACACCGCTGTGTGTCACGGTGGATTTCGATTCGCTGGACGACAATGCGGTCACCATTCGCGAGCGTGACACCACCGCGCAGGTACGGGTGCCGATCGATTCGCTCGAATCCGAGATCCGCGCCCGCCTGGGGTTCTGACTACCCGCGCTCACGTGGCGTGATCGCCGTAGCCGGGGCATGTACAACGGGAGCAGGCATTGCCGCGAGCGGCATCCGTACGGTGAACGTGGTGCCTGCCCCGGCCTGCGACGTCACCGCGACCTCACCGCCCATCGCGTGGACGAGTTGTTTGACGATGGCCAGGCCAAGGCCGCTCGAGCTCTCGTGGCGGCTTGGTTGCCGCCGGGCAACGTACAGCCTTTCGAACACGTGCGGCAGGTCGCGGACGTCGATCCCGGGGCCGTCGTCTTCGACGGCAAGCACCGCCCGATTGCCGTCCACCACGACAGAGACGATGACACAACCCGATGCGTATTTCAGTGCGTTCTCGATCAGATTGGCGGCCACCTGGGCCAGCCGGTCGTGGTCTGCGAACACGGGTGCTGGGGTCGACCCAGCGGTCGGCGCAGCGCTGATGTCGATGCCGCGTTCGGCCGCGTCCGGTTCGAAGCCTTCGACGGCTACGATCGCGAGCTGAGCAAGATCGAACTGCTCGGGATGGAGCGAGAAGCTGCTGGCCTGCAACTTGGCCAGATCGAGCAGATCGGCCACCAGCCGTTCGAGCCGCCGAGCTTCGGAGTGGATCACCGCGGCTGCTCGCGCCGGATCGCCTGCGCCGTCACTGATCGCGTCGGCAAAACCGCGGATCGACGTGAGTGGCGTGCGGAGATCGTGACTGACCGAGAGCAGAAATTGCTGTTCCAAGGTGCGCGAACGTTCGAGTGATTCGGCCATCGAGTTGACATTTCGGGAGAGATCTGCGAGTTCGTGGGTGGTTCGGGCGGCAGGCTCGGGTAACCGTGTTGACAGCTCTCCGGCGGCAATCTTCTTGGTCGCTGAAGTGACGGCGCGGATCGGCTGGGTGAGTTGGCGGCCGACGATGAGCGCGGCAAGCACCCCGAGCAGTGCTGTCGCCGCAGCGGCCAGGAGGAAGTAGCGCGCTGACGGCCCGAGCCCCGAGTTGGCCTCCTGGGCAAGGACGATCACCGCGAGACGCCCGTTGGGTAATGGCACACCGGCCGCGGCGTAGGCCAGATTGCCATTGTTGCCACTGGCGGTTCCGCCCGAGCGAAGGCGGTCGAGTTGGAGTTGCTCGGTCGTGACGCCATTCGGAAGTTGGTCGCCTTCGAGCGTGCCGTTGAGCGTGACAGTCATGACGGCAAACCCATCCAGATCGAGCAGTTTGCGGAGTAGTTGCAATTGGCGCAGGCGTTGCCGCACCTGCTGCTCGGTCAACGGTTGGCCATCGCTGCCGTCGAACAGGTCACCGATATTGGCCGCCACACGAGCAGCCTGCTTGCGAAGATCCTGCTCGGTGGTGTGGCGGGCCCGAACATTGGCGAGCACCAACGTGCCCAGTCCGGCGATCAGAAGTGTGGCGGTGACGAGCGACACGAGCAGGAGCACGAGTCGTCTGGTCATTGCTGCCAACTGTGCCAGGCAGATGTGATCATCGTATGAGTGCTCACCCGAGCCGGTACCCGACGCCCCACACCGTGGCAAGCGGGAGTTCGTCGCCCATCTTCTTGCGAAGTTGACGGACATGCACGTCGACGGTGCGGTCATCGCCGTACCAGTCGGTGCCCCACACGCCGTCGATCAGTTGCCGACGGCTGAGGGCGATGCCCTGGTTGCGAGCGAAGAATGCCAGAAGATCGAACTCCTTGGTGGCAAGCGCTACCGGTAGCCGCCGGACCGAGGCCTCGCGTCGCGCGAGATCGACCACGACATCGTCGCCGATGGCGAGAACTCGGGGGTCGGCTGTCTCGACGGGGGTACCTCGGCGCAGGATTGCTTTCACCCGGGCGACCAATTCGCGGGGCGAGAAGGGCTTGGTGACGTAGTCATCGGCGCCCAATTCGAGCCCCAGCACGCGGTCGATCTCTCCGTCGCGGGCGGTCAGAAACAGTACGGGCATCGCGGATGTGGTGCGGATCTGGCGGCAGACCTCGAAGCCATCGATGTCGGGGAGCCCGATGTCGAGCACGGCGAGGGCTGGGTGATGGTCGGCGATCAACTGCAACCCCCGTCGCCCGTTGTCGGCGAGCAAGACCCTGAAGCCCGCTTCGCGAAGGTACAGATCCACCAGGTCGGCGATGCTCGGATCATCCTCGATCACGACCACTACTTTTTCCGCCGCATCAACCATGGGACACATCGTTGCACGCTGGTACCGTGCGTTCATTGATCCCGGTCACACGGCCCGGGTGCGTAGCGAGATGAGATCACATGTCGGCATCTACGTATCTCGACAAGATCCTCCTCGAGCACCGACGCACGTCCGCAAATGACGAGCGTCCGACAGCCGAGCTGGTTGCGTGCACGCATCGGTTGCCCGCCGCTCGTGGGTTCACGGCCGCACTTCGCGGCGGGGGCCAACTCGCAGTCATCAGCGAGATCAAGCGGCGCTCGCCATCGAAGGGCGACCTCAATGCCAACCTCGATCCGGCCGAGTTGGCTCGAACCTATGAACGTGGCGGGGCGAGTTGTCTCAGTGTGCTCACCGACGTGCAGCACTTTGGTGGCTCGGTCGCAGATCTTCAGGCCGCCCGCGCCGCATGTTCGCTCCCGGTGCTTCGTAAGGATTTCACGGTGTCGGCCAATGACGTGTGCGATGCCCGCTTGATGGGTGCCGATTGCGTGCTCCTCATCGCTGCTGCCCTTGGCGAGGACGAATTGATCGGTCTGCACCTCTTGGCCGTCGGCCTCGGTCTGGATGTGCTGGTCGAGATTCACGATGAGCCGGAACTCGACGTGGCGGTCCGCGCCGGCGCCACATGCATCGGCGTCAACCAGCGAAACCTCGTCACCTTTCAGGTCGATCATGAACGGGCTCTGCGGATGGCCGGTCTGATTCCTGACGGCGTGGTGCGTGTTGCTGAGAGTGGCGTACGCGGCCCTGATGACGCCGCCGCATTGTTTGCCGCCGGATACCACGCAGTGTTGGTCGGCGAGACCTTGGTGACGGCCGTCGACCCGGCCGAGGCCATCAGGCAGCTGCGAGACACAGGTCACCCGTGAACGAATCGGCGTCGCGGTCCACGCGGCGGGTACGGTAGCGCCTGCATGTTCGTGAAGATCTGTGGTATCACCAACGAAGACGACGCCCTGTTCGCGGTGGCGATGGGTGCTGACGCGGTGGGGTTCGTGTTCGCCCCGTCGATTCGCCAGATCGCTGCGCAACAGGTGTACGACATCACACGCCGCTTGCCGCCCGAGATTCTGACGGTGGGTGTGTTCCGCGATGAACATCCCGAGCGCGTGATCGACACCATCGGTCGGGCTGGCCTGAAGGCGGCCCAATTGCACGGACATGAGACCCCCGGCATGGTCCGCGAGGTGGCGGCGTCGGTGCGCTGGGTCATCAAAGCGGTCGTGGCCGGTAGTCCCGACGCGCTGCACGCAAACGAGTTCGGTACTGACCTGATCCTGGTCGATGCTCCATCGCCTGGCTCGGGCCAGGTCTTCGACTGGGGCTTGTTCGAGGGTCTCCCCGACGGCCCACGGTACATCCTGGCGGGTGGCCTGAACCCCGGCAATGTTGCCAATGCTGTCGAGAGGGTGATGCCGTGGGGTGTCGACGTGGCCAGCGGCGTCGAAAAGACGCCAGGACGCAAGGACGCGCTCAAGGTCAAGTCGTTCGTCGAGCGGGCTCGGGCTGCGGCACCGGCCCCCCATCTCGGTCCCGACGACCTTCCGTACGACTGGGCCGACGAGTTCTGACCTCGACCGCACCGCCCAGTGGCCACCCATGATTCTCACGCTCGCCTCACGCTCGCCTCACGCCCACCGCACAGGACTGAACCTATGACTTTGATGGCTGAACCTTCCGCCACCGGCCGCTTCGGCGAGTTCGGTGGGCGCTTTGTGCCCGAGACGCTGGTCCCGGCATGCCAAGAGCTCGAGGCAGCGTTTCGCGAAGCCTGGGCCGACGTTGCGTTTCGTGACGAGTTGGGGTCGCTGTCGCGCGAGTTCGCGGGCAGACCGTCGATACTTACCGAATGCCGCAACCTTGGTGCCAAGCTTGGTATTCGGCTGATTCTCAAACGTGAAGACCTGAACCACACCGGTTCACACAAGATCAACAACGTGCTCGGCCAGACGTTGCTGGCCAAGCGGATGGGCAAGACGCGGATCGTGGCAGAAACCGGTGCCGGCCAACATGGCGTTGCCAGTGCTACAGCTGCTGCGTTGTTCGGGCTCGACTGCAAGGTGTACATGGGCGCTGTCGACGTCGAGCGACAGGAACTGAACGTGTTTCGGATGCGTTTACTGGGTGCTGAGGTCGAGGCGGTGCACAGCGGTAGCCGCACGCTGAAGGACGCGGTCAACGAGGCAATGCGCGACTGGGTAGCCACAGTTGGCGATACGCACTACTGCTTAGGGTCCGTCATGGGGCCGCATCCGTATCCGTGGATGGTGCGTGAGTTCCACAGGGTGATCGGCGACGAGGCACGACAGCAGTCGCGCGAGCGATATGGCTGTGATCCGGATGTGGTTGTTGCCTGTGTCGGCGGCGGTTCGAATGCAATGGGCATCTTCAGCGGTTTCGTCGACCTACCCGTACGGTTGGTGGGCGTCGAGCCTGCCGGAGGTGCGGCCGTTGGTCGTGGCGTGCCTGGAGTGGTGCACGGAATGAGGAGCTACCTCATGCAAGACGAGTACGGGCAGGTACAGGAGGCTCATTCGATCTCCGCCGGCCTTGACTATCCAGGCGTTGGCCCGGAGCATTCGTACCTCGCCTCGATCGGGCGTGCCGAGTATCCCGCAGTCAACGATGCAGAGGTGATCGAAGCGTTCCAATTGCTCGCTCGTGCCGAAGGCATCATCCCTGCGTTGGAGTGCGCACACGCGCTGGCGTGGATCGTGCGCGAGGCGCCGAACATGCAAGGTAAGTACGTGATGATGAACCTGTCCGGTCGTGGCGACAAGGACGTGGCGCAGATGATGGAGATTCTCGGATGAGCGTGGCCATCCCGCTCGAAGCCTACCTGCGCGCGCAGCGTGCGATCGGCCGCAAGTTGCTCGTGCCCTACATCACCGGCGGACTGCCTGGCTGGGAACATGCCCTTCGAGCCGCGGCAAGCGCGGGTGCCGACGCGATCGAGATCGGAATCCCGTTCAGCGACCCGGTGATGGACGGCCCTGTCATCCAACAGGCCTCACAATTGGCGCTCGAAGCCGGGGCGACGCCGATCAGCATTCTTCGTCAGGCCCGCGATCTCGATGTCGGTATTCCACTCGTGGTGATGACGTATTACAACACGGTGCATCATGCGGGCCACGAGCGCTTCGCCCAAGAACTCGAAGCCGCCGGGATATCCGCGGCGATCGTGCCCGATCTACCGCTCGAAGAATCGGGGCCGTGGTGCCTGGCCGCGGATGGGGCCGGCATCGAGACCGTCATGCTCGCCGCCCCCACAGCCCCTGATCACCGATTGCCGCTGATCTGCGCTCGTTCGCGGGGGTTTGTGTATTCAGTTGGATTGCTGGGCGTCACCGGCGAGCGCACAACGCTGGCAGCCACCGCCACGTCGCTAGCGGCACGACTCAAAGCCATCACTGATGTACCGGTACTCGTGGGTGTCGGGGTGTCGAATGCTGAGCAGGCCGTTGAGGCGGTGCAGGTAGCCGATGGTGTGGTGCAGGGCGCTTCGGTCGTGCGCCGCTTGCTCGAACACGGAGCCGAGGCGGTTGCCGAGTACGTAGCCGAAGTGCGAGCCGCACTCGATCACGTGCCCGCCTAGTGACGCCTGCTACGCCTGTCACGCCTGCTGCGCCGATCGATACGACGTGCGAATTGTGCGAGGCGGCGCAGATTACGCCGTGGTTCTACGAAGACGAGGTGTGCTGGATCGCGGAGTGCGAGCAGTGTTGGGTGCCGATGGTGGTGTGGAAAACACATGACCCGAACCCCACGGCGGAGGTTCGGGTCGTCTTACTCGAGAAGTTGGCAATGGTGGTAGCGACAGAATACGGATTCGACTTCTATGTCGACGACCACATGCGGAGTATTCCGCACCACTATCACGCTCATGCTAGGCCGCGAGGTGGATTTTACGGCCACGGATTACGCAGGACAGATGGGTAACTCAGTATGCGCGGACGATGGGCTTCATGGCTACTCCTCGTGTCAAGGTGAGTGGGGTGTAGATCAATACGTGCTGCTGGCCCCAACACTCATCGTGTTATTCAAGCACGCTCCGTCACAATAGCACGGAGCGTGTTGCATTCGTCAAGAGATTTTCTGGAATTCTTCTGGACTGTGTCTCGACGTGTGCAGAGTTCTTCGACGCGGTGTGAGCACAGACCTGTTAGCGTGACAGAATGCTCACCCAGGGTAGCGATTTTCAAGATTTCGCCCTCATCAATCGTGACGGCCAGAGCGTTGATTCAACCACCTACAGTGGTCCCACGGTGCTGATGTATTTCACCCACCTGGTTACCGAAGCGTGCGCGATCTAGAAGGAGATGCAGTTGTGAGCGAATTTCCGCAACCCAGCGAGTTGCTGCCGCATCGGCCACCGTTTCTGTTCGTCGACGAAATCACTTCGTTGATTCCAGGACAGAGTGCTACTGCCCGATGGCGACTCACGGGTGATGAGTGGTTCTTTGCCGGACATTTCCCGGGTCGTCCCACATTGCCTGGTGTGCTCATGTGCGAATCGATCGCTCAGGTCGGTGCACTGGCTGTGTTGGCCGATCCGCGATTTGCCGGAAAGTTGCCGCTGTTCGGCGGGCTCGATTCAGCGCGGTTTCGTCGTCAGGTGAGCCCCGGGGACACACTCGAACTCATCGTCGAACTCACCCGAATGTCGGCTCGGGCCGGAAAAGGTAGCGGTCGGGCGATGTTGGGTGATTCGGTTGCCTGCGAATGCGAACTGATGTTTGTACTGGTCAACACTTGATCCGGCGAGGGTCAGGCAGATGGGCCGGGAGCGATGATGATCGAGCCGTTGTGGCCGCCGAATCCGAAGTTGTTCGACAGTACCGGCCCCGGCTGCCATGGTCGCGGTTCGTGCGTGACGAGGTCGATCTTCGACTCGGTGAGCACGCTTGACGTGTTGGCCGTCGGTGGAATGAGGCTGTGCTCAATCGACAGCAACACGGCGGCCGCTTCGAGCGCGCCAGCGGCACCGAGCGCATGACCGGTGACGCCCTTCGTCGAGGTCATCGGTGGCGGCGCGTCGCCGAACACCTGAGCAACGGCTTTTGCCTCTGCGGCATCGTTGAGCGAGGTCGAAGTGCCGTGGGCGTTGATCTGCTTGATGTCGGCGACGGTGAGCCCGGCGTCGGCAAGCGCTTGGTTCATGCAGGCAATGGCGCCGGCGCCGTCGGGTGATGGAGCGGTGATGTGGTGTGCATCGGCGGTGGAACCGGCGCCGAGAACCTCGCCCAAGATGGTTGCACCGCGGCGAACCGCTGCCTCCCATTCCTCGAACATGAACACGGCTGCACCTTCGCCCATGACGAAACCGTCGCGCCGGGTGTCGAACGGCATGCTGACCCCACTCGATGACAAGGCCGTCATGTTGGTGAAACCTGCGACGCCGGTAAGCGTGATGCAGGCCTCGGAGCCGCCGGTGACGACGGCATCGCAGCGACCCCAAACAATCAAGCGCGCTGCGTACCCCATGGCATGGGTCGATGCTGCGCAGGCCGTAGCGATGGTCTCATTGGGGCCCTGCAACCCGTACCGCATGGAGATTGCCGCGCCGGAGGCATTGGCCATCAGCATCGGAATGAGGAACGGTGATACCCGGCGTTCACCCTTGTCGAGGCGAATCTCGACGTTGTCCTCGAGTGTCTGAAGGCCACCGATACCCGTGGCGAAGATGGTGCCGAACCGTTGTGGGTCGACATCGGGCCGGCCGGCGTGTTCGAACGCCTCAGCAGCGGCAGCGACAGCGAACTGTTCCACCCGGTCGGCGCGGCGCGCGTGCTTGGGACTCTCGAACCACGGCAGGGGATCCCAGTCTTCGATCGTCACCGTGCGTCGATCAGTGACGCCGGGTCCGAGGAGCCCGTGCCAGTAGGCCTGTTTGCCGATGCCGCATGGGGCAACAACTCCGTAGCCCGTGATTGCGACGCGCCGGGCGCGACCGTCCATCAGAGCTTGCCGACGACCAAGTCGTACGCCTGGCCGACGGTTTCGACGCCTTCGAGGTCTTCTTCTGGCACTTCCACGCCGAATTCCTCTTCGAGCGCCATGATCAGTTCGACGAGGTCGAGGCTGTCGGCGTCGAGATCGTCGCCGAACTTCGCGTCGCGCACAACGGCGGCCTCGTCGACCGACAGCACTTCAACGGCACACTTCTTGAAACGGGCAAACAGTTCGTCACTCATAGGTAACTCCTCGAATGGTGATGGTGATGTCGTCGGGAACGAACATCGGTTGATGTGGCTTTGGGATTCTAGTGGCCCATTCCGAGACCACCATCCACGGGAATGACTGCCCCCGTGATGTACGCGGCATCGGGAGAGGCCAGAAATGCGACCACGCCCGCGATTTCGTCGGCTGTGGCTATGCGCGCCAACGGCACCGCCGCGGTGAGCTCGGCGAGTCGCTTCTCGCCAAGCGCTGCGGTCATGTCGGTTTCGACCGGTCCTGGCGCCACCACGTTGACCGTGATGCTGCGCGAACCGAGTTCACGTGCGACGGATCGAGCGAGGCCGATCAGCCCGGCCTTCGACGCCGCATAGTTGGCCTGGCCAGCCGAACCCAGCAACCCGACGACCGACGACACCAAGATGATGCGGCCGGCACGGGCGCGGAGCATGCCCTGCGCGGCGCGCTTGGTGACCCGGTATGCGGCGGTGAGGTTGGTGTCGATCACGGACGTGAAGTTGGCTTCGCTCATTCGCAGCAATAGACCGTCATGAGTGATGCCTGCATTGGAGACCAGCACCTCCACGGGGCCGAACTTCTGCTCGACGGCGTTGAACGCAGCATCGACACTCTCTGATGAAGTGACATCGCAGTGAACGCCGAACATGCCGTCGGGTGGGGCCGACGAGTTGTAGGTGACAGCGACTCGGTCGCCCAAGGCGGTGAACCGTTGGGCACACGCAAGGCCGATGCCGCGCGCTCCGCCCGTGATGAGGACGACCCGGTTCACAGCTGGTGGCCGCGGGTGGCCGGAATTGGTCCCCAACGCAGGACGGCGCTCGCGGCTGTCATCCCTGCGCCGAACCCGACGAGCAGCACCAGATCACCCTCGGCGACGCGTCCGGCGTCGAGTGCATCGCACAACGCCAAAGGGATTGAGGCTGCGGAGGTGTTGCCGGTGTGCTGAAGGACGAGAGCGGTGCGATCCATCGGCACGCCGAGTCGGTCACACGCAGCCTGAATGATGCGGATGTTGGCCTGGTGCGGTACGACGAGCGAGATGTCGTCGATGGTGATGCCGGCATGGACCAGCGACTTCTTGGCCGAGTCGACCATCAGGCGTACTGCCTGACGAAAGACCTCTTTGCCTTCCATCTGGATAAATCCACCGACCTCGGCATACAAGAATCGTTCCGCACTGCCGTCGGCATCGAGATCCCAGCCGAGTAGCTGGCCTGGCCCAGCAGTGTGTTGGAGCACCGCTGCGCCCGAGCCGTCGGCGAACAAGATCGCCGTGTTGCGGTCGGTCCAGTCGGTGATCCGGGCCAGGCTGTCGGTGCCGATGCACAGCACGTTGCGGGCACCCATCGCGATCATGCCGTGCGCTTGGACGAGTCCGTACACAAAGCCAGAACATGCCGCGTTGATGTCGAATGCGCCGCAGCGAAGGCCGAGTGCAGCGGCGACACCCGGTGCGGTGCCCGGCACGGTGCGATCGGGCGTGGTTGTGGCCAACACGAGCGCATCGATGGTCGCCGGGTCGACGCCGGACATGTCGAGCGCCTTGCGGCCCGACTCAATGCTCAGCCCAGCGGTGGTGCCACCAACATGGCGTTCGTGAATGCCCGTGCGCTCGACGATCCAGTCGTGTGAGGTCGCGAACATGTGCTCGAGATCGTGGTTGGTGAGCACCTTCGGAGGCAGTGCTGTACCCCACCCGGTGATAGTGGCACCTCGAAGACCGGACGGAATGGAAGGCATGTCAGATGGTCCTCAGCCAGGCAATGGGTTGACGATGGGTGACTCGCTCGCCGGAAACGGCAATGAAGGACTGAAGGACACCGGAGAACGCGGATCGGACTTCGTTGTCGCCGACGTGGCCGATGACGGTGCCGACCGAAATGGTCACGCCGTCGGCCAAGGTGGAGATCGGCTCGAAAACCCCCGCTCCAGGACTGACCACCAGTCGTTCGACGGCAAAGAGGTGCTCACCTTCGTGGTGGGTGGCAATGGGGGAGGGCCCCGAAGGGGCGGTGGTGGTGCCAGCGTGGAGCCACTCGAGCAGCTTGTCGAGGTCTTCTGGAGTAGAGATCGAGATCGTACGTGCCGACTCGACGGTGCGCTTGGCCATGCCGGTGAGCACGGCGCCAGGACCGAGTTCGACGAAGTCGGTGACGCCGAGCGAAGCAAGAGCGAGCAAGCAGTGCTTCCAACGCACTGGGCTGCTGAGTTGAGCGGACAACAGCGACGACCATTCGGCACCTTGATCGTGGGCCAGCGCATCGACGTTGGAGACGACCGGTACTTCGGTATCGCGCGGGTTGGCCTCGGCAATGGCCGTTCGTAGGCGATCGCGCGCAGGTGCCATGAACGGCGTATGGAACGCGCCGGAGACCTGCAGTGGCATCACCTTCTTCGCGCCCAACTCCTTTGCCACGACACCGGCGGCGGCGACGCCGGCGGGTGATCCGGCGATGACTACCTGCCCCGGGGCATTGAAGTTGGCGACCCATACCTCGCTGTCGGCCCTGCGGCACGCCACCTCGACCTGGTCGTCATCCAACCCGAGCACGGCCGCCATGGTACCTGGGTTGCGGTGCCCGGCATCGTACATGGCATCGGCCCGTTCGCAGACCAGGCGGACGCCTTCGTCGAAACCAAGAGCGCCGGTGGCAGTGAGTGCCGTGTACTCGCCAAGGCTGTGGCCGGCGCAGAAACTGGGCTCGACGCCAAGGCGCTCGGCGGCATCGAGCACGAGCAGGCTCGACACGAACGTGGTGAGTTGCGCGTTGCGGGTGTCGCGCAACTCTTCGGCATCGGCATCGAGCAACAACCGCGCCACGTCGCGTTCGGCCATCTCGGATGCCTCGGCGACCAGTTCCCAACTCTCGTGCTCGGCCCACGGACGGCCCATGCCCGGCCGTTGTGACCCCTGGCCGGGAAAGGTGAATGCAAGCATGATGCTCGGGGTGACTCCTCGTGTATGACTGCCTCGACCGATCGGTAAGGCGTCACACTAGACGGTCGGCGACCGTGGCGGAACACTACCGCTCGGTAACGACCCGCCTGCTCGGTGGTGTCGACGTTCGTGTGTGATGCGGTAGGAGGCGGCCGTGCCTGGGAGATATGGTAGGAACTCCACTTGCCCGAGTGGCGGAATGGCAGACGCGACGGACTCAAAATCCGTTGTCCGAAAGGGCGTGTGGGTTCGAATCCCACCTCGGGCACCGACATCCAGCCAGCAGCGTTTGGTAGGTGCAGCCCCCTGGAGGGGGCTGCAC
>JANYDH010000043.1 GCA_025359865.1 Actinomycetes bacterium
TCCGGTCCCGACCCTGACCCCGATCCCGGCCGTGCGGTTGCGCTGCAGCGTGAACGTTCGTTGCATGACAGGCGGGCGTAGTGGAAGTCTGGATCAGCGACCACGACGGCTGCGTAGCGGGCGGGATCGCGTCGACTTTGATGTCGCCAGCGCCGATAACTCGACGCGACGGCCAACCTCACCCGCCAACCACCAAACAGCATTGTGCGACAGCCTGTGTAGTGCTCATTTCGTTGCTCGTTCAGAGTGTGTTCAGAGTGTGTTCACTCGGGTCGCAATGGCGTTGGCGTATCGAAATCGAAGCCCCGGATGAGTAGACCGGGCACGGACCGGTCGGGGGGGTCCGGGGCAAAAGTGACGACCGTCGTTGCCGCGTATGGCGTTGCTGCCCGAGGGATCACACGCCGCCTCACCTAAGCCTGCCACGTAGGGTCTGGTCGTGTTGTCGGCAATGGTGTCATGGTTGTTGCTGAACTCGTGATTGTGCCACAGCCGTCGGCTCAACGCCGGCGGCTGACAGCCCGCCCGCCGGGCCTACCCGTTGTTGCGGTGCCAAGTCGCGTCGAGTTATCGGCGCTGGCGACATGAAAGTCGACGCGATCCTGCCCGCACAGCCGTCGTGGTCGCTGATCCAGACTTCCACCACGCCCGCCTGTCAGGCAACGAACGTTCACGCTGCAGCGCAACCGCACAGCCGGGATCGGGACCGGGACCGGGACCGGGACCGGGATCGGGTACCGCCAACCCCACCCACATATTGCGACAGCCGTTGTAGCCATCAACCAGCCCTGGCGGAGCGCTGTGCTCCTGGCCGACCTCAGCCGCCGAGATGCGCGGTGGTGAAGACCACCTTGCCATCGACAGTGCCGATGAACGTTCCGTCGAGCGCAACGACCGAGACACCTGGAATCTCATCGGTATTGCCCACCAATAGGGCTGCACCACCAGCCTGGGTGGTTCCGGTGCAGTTGATGGCGACGTTGGCGATACCGTCCGCGATCTTGGCACTACACGTCAACGGGCCCGACAAGGTTTGACCGGCATTCTTGAACTGCTCTTCGCCCTGTTGGGTGGCGATGTTGCGGGCTAGCACTTCCGAAGCGTTGTCAGCGGCATCGGCGACGGCGCTGCCGACAGCCGTCGCTGCGGTCTGCAGATCGGTTCCGATTGATCGCCGAGAATCAGAACTACAACCGCCGACGGCGATGACGGCGATGACGGTGATGGACAAGGCTGCGAGGATTCGGCGTGTCGACATGCGTGGGAGTTCCCCACACGGCCTCCGATCAAACACGGGCACCTGGAGCCAAGCGCTGACCACACTTCATGGTCATGGTTGAGTCGCGTCGTAGATGGGTAACAGAGCGCAACACACACTTGGAGGTTCGAGATGAACAGTCGTGACGAAGCCGATCGCAATACATCTGCCGTTCACCGACGCGACGCTAGTCGCATTGTCCGCTTGATCGTGATAGCCGCGCTCGTCGCCGCGCTGGTCCTGGTCGCGCTCGACAACAGGAACGATGCACGGATCGGATACGCCATCGGCGATGCCACCGTACCCGTATGGTTCCTCGTCGTCGCCGCAGCCGTCGGAGGAATGATCATCGGCTGGCTGATCCGACACCGTCCGCGAGATCACCGCTGACCGTACGTGTTCCGAAAGGTTTCACATCGTCGGCCGTTGGGTAGTACCGGAACATGACAACCATCCTGATCATCGTTCTCCTCGTTCTGCTACTCGGCGGAGGCGGCTACGGCTACTCCCGGCGAGGTCGCTGACCCATCGCACGAAGGCTGAGCTTTGGCGTTGGGCTGTCCTCACTGACAGCCCAACGCCAAAGGTCAAACGAATGACGACAACCGTTCGGTTCGCCCGTCGAGCCGACTCACAAAGGAGGCCCACCGTGGGCAACAACGACACCGCGGCCAACAAGGCGCAAGACATCAAGGGCAAGGTCAAAGAGATGGTCGGCAAGGCCGTCGGCAATGAAAAGCTCGAGGACAAGGGCAAGAGCGACCAAGCCAAGGCTGCCGTGAAGGAAGCCGGAGAAAGGGTCAAAGACGCTGCGTCGAAGGTCAAGCACGCCATTACCGACAAGTAGTCACGAGCCCGGTAGCGCTGTTCTGGCTACCGGGCGCGACTGCGCTCAACATGGACTCGTCGAAACTACTCCGCACCGACACTGCCGCTTTCGATCAACGTGGCGCGTGTGTGGCGTGTCGATGATCACAGCGCACGGCCGTCGACGGCCAATCTATGATGGCGGCCACACAGGGCAACGGGGGCTGCGTGTCGGAGGATCTACAAACGCAACTGGCCGAAGCACGTCATCGAGAGTCGGCATTGATTGACACGCTTCGCGAGGCACTCGAGCTGCAGACAGCCACGGGCCAGACGTTGCGGTTGATCACTGAGCCCTGGCGAACTGGCAACAGTTTTCGACGGCATCGTGACAGAGGCGACGCGACTGTGCGGTGCGAGCCGCGGGATGATGATTCACGCCGAGGGCACGACGGCCACGTTCGTCGCTGCCCGCGAGGCGCAGGGCCTCATCGGCCGAACCTTCGAGATCTCTGCCCAATCACAGCCGGACGAGAGCAGGCGCACCCAGCCGAGGGTCATCGCAGACGGCGCCACCTATCGGGTCGAGCGAGGTCTACCGCAGTGCGCGACAACGGCGCCATGTGGGTCGGACGAACCTTGAGCGAGTGGGTGCCCGACCTTGTCGATGTCATCGTGAGCGCGTTCGATCCGGAGAATGTCGTCTTGTTCGGCTTGGTCGCTGATGGAACCGATGGACCGGACTCCGACATCGACCTCCTCGTCGTGCTCGGCCACGCCCCGATCGCCGATCGGCGCAAGCTCATAGTCGAGCTTCGCCGTGCCACTAGAGCGATCGCCGCCCCACATGACCTACTAGTGACCAGCGTCAACGATTTCGCTCGGAACCGCAACCTTGCGGTCACCACAGAATTCGAACCTGGCCACCGTGGCTCCGTGGTGTAAGAGCGACCGGCCGCCTGGAATCGAGCCATCTCCAGCCCAGCGCTGGTTCCGCCTGGTCGAAGAGGACCTGATCGCTGCACGCGTCCTACTCAGAGACAGATCCGCTGCCCTCCGCATCGCAGGGTTCCTGTCACAACAGGCCGCCGAGAAGGCACTCAAGGCGGGCCTCTTCGCTGCCAATTCCACGCTTCCAAAGATCCACGGGTTAAGCCAGTTACACGCGAGCTACTCCCAACCGGCACGCCAGACATCGACCCGGAGGATTTCGACATCCTCGACCGATGGGTCATCGTTGGTCGGAGTCACCCGCACAAACGCCGACGGCTGCGCGGCTTCGGGCGGTGCCGTGTTCGATTTCGCTGTGTAATTCGCTACTCGTGCACGTCGATCAGAGTCGTGAGTCCGTTGGTGTCGTCGCTGAACATGTAGGTATGGTTCGCCTTGAACGTGAGCGTCAACACGACTGTGACGCCCGGCGCGATCGACTTGAGGCCGCCGGGGAACTCGATGGGGAGCGGCGGCGGGCCAACCTGTCCACCTTCCATCCAGGTACCGATCTCTTCGCCTCGGCTGAGATCGGTGCCAATCGGGACTCCGCCCGCGTTCATTTCGTGAGAAAGCGTGCCGATGTTGGTGACAGCGACAACGTGGGTTCCCGCGGTGAGGGGTGGCACCGCGATCGCGTCGTCGTCGAGGGTGATGGTGAGATCGGCCTTGGGTAGGTCGCTCTTGTTCGCGTCGGTCACGGTGAACATGGTGATCATCCCGTGCTGGGCGTGATTCATGCCGTCGGCCGCTGGAATGGCGCAAAAGAGGACATAGGTGCCGGGAGTGAGCGTTCGCGCGTAACCGAGACGGGCACCGGGGCCAATGGTGGTGGCGCCACCCGGATCGGCAATCAGCACGCCGCTCTCGGTGCCACCCTCGGTGAAGTAGGTGCTCGCCTCCTCCAATGTCGTGCCTGGTTCGACCTGGCCGAGGTCGAGTTCGTGAGCCACCGAGCCACTGTTGGTTATGTCGAAATCGACCAGGGGCCCCTCGAAGGTCTTCGGCATGGTGATGGAGAAGTCGGCGAGATCCACCTTGCCCGGCCCCACGGACCGGTTCGGCGGATCGCTGCCACACGCAGCGACGAGCGTAACGGCGAAGATGGCGACGGGGATGAGGGCGAGTTGTTTCATGGCAATTCCTCCGGCTGACGAGTTGGGTGTGCTCAACAATGCGTGGAACGGCGTCGACGGCACATCGGCCCGCGGTCACCGGTTTGTCACAATGCACATGTGACACCCAGCCCTTGCACGTTCCGGTCAGAGGGTCCAAGGTGACCCGATGACACGCGTGTGGATTCGGCACGGCCTACTCGGTGTCACCGTGGCACTCGGGGCCGCCGGTGTTTTCGGATCCCTGCATACGGGTGACTTGCCCGGCAACGGTGACAGTTGGGGAATCGCAGCCTCGTTCATCGGTTACGCATTGTTGGGTTGGGCCGTCACCAGACGGCGGCCGGAGCTGCCCATCGGTTGGTTGTTCCTCGCCGGTGGCAGCGTTGGCGCCGCCGTCTTTCTAGCGACGTGGTGGGCGTCTCAGACGCTGGTCTACGACCCGGGGTCGCTGCCCGGCGGCCCCTTCGCGGCTTGGCTCGCACTGTGGCTGTCGGCGCTGCCGTGGCCGCTGGTGCTCGTCGCGCCACTTGTGCTCTTCCCGACCGGCCGTGTGCGCACCCGTCGCTGGTTCTGGTTCGCAACGGTGTTCGGCGCGATCATCGGCACCCTGATGGTCGTCGCAGCAATCGTGTCGCTACCGGTTGCTGCACGGCACGCTGTGGAGCTGCTCGACGCCCCCGGTATCACCGGGACGCCCGCAGCCGAGTTCGCGATCGGGCTGCCGGCGATCGCACGGTTGATCACTTTCGTTGCCACTCTGATCGCACTGACCGGTGTCGCGGTTGCTCGCCATGGCGCGCACGGCGACGCAAGAAGTACCTACACAATGGTCATCGTCGGTGCCGCTGTCATAGTCGCGAGGCTGCTTGTCGATGCGCTGGTTCCGGTGATCTTCGGGCAGCAGTACGGGTCGCCCGAGGCTGTCGGGGCACTCGTCGGGTTGGCGTTGCCGACTGCGATTGCGGTCGCTGTCGTCCGGTTCCAGCTGTACGACCTGCGCACCTTCGTCAACCGATCGGTCCTCGTCGCCTTGACAGGAGTAGCACTCTCCGCTGTGTACCTAGGCGTGTTGACCCTGCTCGCCGCCGTTATCGGCGATAGTACGCCTCTGACGTTGCAGGGCATCCTCGCCGCGGGTGCCGTCGTGTTGGTCAGCGCGCCGGTCGCTGCTGCCGTGACGCGGATGAGTCGAGGCTGGTTCGGTCGCGGCAGTCCTCCGGCAGCGATGGCCACTCGATTTGCCGAGCAGGTTCTCGTTGACGACGATCCCCTCGCTACGGCGCGGGCGCTGGCCGAGACGATGCGCGCCGATTTGCGGCTCGGCTCGATCGAACTGGTCGTCGAGGGACTCGATAACACCAGGATCGGCGAGCCGAGTGGACCAGTCACCCACGTCGAGTTGCGGTATGGGCAGCGACACGTTGGCGAGGTGCTGGTCACCGCCAGACAGGGCGAGGCCCTCGGCGACGCCGATGTACGGATGCTGCGCGAAGTTGCCGGTTACGTGTCCATTGCTGCTGAGGCGATTCGCATCGGCGAGGATCTACGCCGCGCTCAACACGACCTGGAGAGTGCCCAATCCGAGGAGCGACGACGCGTACGCCGCGACCTCCACGACGATGTCGGCCCCACGCTGGCCTCAGCGCGGCTGAAGCTGGCAGCGCACCGACGCCAGCTACCCGAGGGAACAACCGTTGACGACATCATTGACCAACTTGCCGACGCGATCCGTGGTGTCCGTCGGGTGGTCGATGGCCTGCAACCATCCGTGCTCGAGGACGTCGGCCTCGTTTCGGCGCTGCAGATCTTGTTGACCGACTTTCGTCAGACGACCGGGATGCACATCACCTTCGATCCGCCGACAACCCTGCCGGATCTCCCAGCGGCAACGGCCAGCACGGCGTATCGCGTTGTGGCTGAAGCGCTCACAAACGTCGTGCGCCACAGCGGAGCGACACAGTGCAGGATTTGTGTCGACCACGATGACGGCGCGCTCCGCATCAAGGTCGCCGACAACGGTCACGGCTTCGACACGTCGATGCCAGCAGGGATGGGGTTACGCAACATGGCCGACCGTGCCGCATCGGCGAACGGGGTCGCCACCATTTCCAGCTCGCCTGGCTCAGGCACCACTGTCGTACTGGCCGTGCCGGCGTGACCATCGATGCCATCCGGCTGGTGATCGCGGACGACCACCCCGTCTATCGCGACGGGCTCGCCCGTCTCCTGTCCGCGATCGGCGGATTCGACGTCGTCGGTGTTGCTGCCGACGGGGTCGAGGCCGTCGAACTGGTCGCCTCGCTCGCACCCGACGTCGTCGTCATGGACATCCGCATGCCGAACCTCGACGGTATCGAGGCCACCCGTCGGATCTCTGCGGCAAGTCCGAGCACCGGAGTCGTTGTGCTCAGCATGTTCGAAGATGACGAACTCGTCTACGCCGCGGTCCGTGCCGGAGCGCGCGGTTACCAGTTGAAAGACGCTGACGACGACGAGATCGCGGCAGTGCTGCGTGGCATCGCACGTGGCGAAGCGATCTTCGGTCCAACAACAGCAAGACGTTTGCTGGACATGCTCGGACGAACAACGGAACAGTCCACAAAGACCGCATCAAACCCATTCCCACAACTGACCCAACGCGAACAGGAGGTGCTCGAATCCCTCGCGCGCGGCAAGCGCAACGCGACCATTGCCGACGAGCTCTTCCTCAGCGAACGAACCGTGCGTAACTACGTGTCGAACATCTTCACCAAATTGCAGGTCGAGGATCGCGCTCAAGCGATCGCAGCCGCCCGCGACGCTGGCATCGGCGAGGCGCCTGCGTAGCGCGGTGAAAGTCGGCGACTTCCGACCACTCGACCAATAGAGCGTTACGGCTTGGCGATGGATCAGTTCTCGATCCGCCGCATGCCGACTACGACCGCAAGTTCTTGATCAACGGGACCAGCGACGCGTTCCAACGTCTCCAACGTCTCCAACGTCGGACGCGTGCCACCGTTCTCCATCCTCGCGATCGCTGACTGAGTCGTGACCATCCGTCGAGCCAACTCGGCCTGAGTCAAGCCCGCGTCGACGCGGAGCTGATACACCAGCTCGCGAAACTCTCGCTTTCCACGCGCTGGGTCGGCCCTTGCTACACGTACATTCGGGTCGTGCCACGTCTCAGTGAGTTCTACGGGATTTCTATCTACATGTACTTCAGCGACCACAGCCCTCCCCAGTTCCATGCGATCTACGCCGCATACGAAGCAATCATCGGCATTGCGGACGGCTCGCTCATCCGCGGCGAGCTTCCGAGGGCTGCCGCGCGCCTCGTCGAACAGTGGCGCGCACTTCACGAAGCCGATTTTCGCCGGAACTGGGAGCTCGCCCAGATGCCCGCTGCACTGTCGGGCATCGCGCCGCTGCAGTAAGGTTTCGGATATGGATGCTCTTGTTCGTGTCACCGGGGTCGAGCACCTCGGCGCACGTCAACTGCGCGTGGCCTTCTCGGACGGCCTTGTTCGCGAGATCGATTTCGCCGGAGCGCTCCCCGGCGTCTTGTCGACAATCGACAATGACGATTCCTTCAGCCGAGTTACGGTCGATGGCACGGCAGGGACCGTCTGCTGGCCAAACGGAATCGATCTCGACCCTGATGTTCTGCACGGTGATCAGGAATCGGCCTCGGGGCACGCACCAACCCTGCTGCGCGAGTACCGCCTCCAACAGACCTCCTGAACGCCAACTCAGTTCGCAGGGTGTTGCAATCGGGCATTGGCGCGGGACAAGGCGTACACCTGAGCGAACCATTCACCCGGACGCCTTCGAAGTAACGAAGGATTCTGCGTCATACCTTGCGATCCAGCAGCTGCGGTCATGTGATCAACGAGGACCTCGACGACGGGGATGACCTTGCCCTTCGGCTCTACCACTTGGCGATAGCGAATCTCGCTTGCGGATGTTGACGATCCGTGCATCGACTTGTGCTCGGGAACCCAAATCAGCACGCCGCAGAGCTGCTCGAAAGGCTCAAGCCTGTCCAGATTGAGCGAATTCGGTGAGTGCCTTCAGGGCAAGGTGTCGCTCGCCGAACTTGTCGGCACCACCCAATCAGCCATTGCCCGACTCGAAGGAGGCCGCATCTCCCCCAGCATCCCCAGCCTCCCCACCCTCGACCGAATCGCGAACGCCCTCGACGCAGAACTCACCGTGAGCCTCGCCAACACCCAACGGCTGCTCGGCGCTCGCTGACGGCTGGAGCCGACCCCAACCAGTGGGTGATGGGCACACAGCGACCATCTGCTCGAAGAAAATCGAACGCGTCCTTGTCGACAACCAGGGGCTGGCACCCGCCACCGCCCAATGGTTCATCGACGCCCTCGCTAACTGCACTGGATGCGTTGGTGGTACCACGGTGTCGCGCACCGCAACGATCGCGTCGGCGTGATGATCGTCCGATCAGCCACGACGGTGGCGGGTGGCGAGGTAGTCGTCGGCCCATGCGCGGGTGCTGCGCCATTGTCCGTCTTGCCCTTTTGGGGCGCGGAGGCGACCCCGCTCGCTGCAGTCCGCAACGCTCCTTCGTTGACGTCGCTGCCAGCGAGTGCGGCGAGAGGTACAAGGCGGTTCGGTCCAGCGACCGCAGGAACAATGAATCGGTACAGGTTGTCCATCACGGCGCGAGCGAGCATTTCGCCCAGCGGCCCAGGGTCACCGGCGTCAGCGGACCGGAGCGCCTTGAGATACTTGGTGCGGTCGCGTTTGTAGATGATCGCCGGGGCGTATCCGAGGCGGACCAACGCCAGGTTCAGAAGTAGCCGGCCTGTGCGCCCGTTCCCGTCGAGGAACGGGCGGATGCGTTCGAAGTTGTTGTGTGCTGCTGCGAGCGTTTCGATCGGCCGGCCTGCCCGGGCGACGTCGTTCAAGGCGTCGACCCGATCTCGTATCGCGTTAGGTAGGTCGGGCCACGGCGGTGGTGTCATGCCGCCGGGAAACGGTTGGATGTCGTGCTCGCGGAAGCTGCCGGGCCGTTGTCGGTCGGTGGCGTTGGGATGTGGCGCAACACCCCAGACGGGTGTCAGCACCATGGCGTGCACTTCGCGAACTTCGGTGATGGTGAGCAGTTCTCCGGTCGGCCAGGCACCCGGTTCGAGAGCTTGGCCGTAGACCCATTGCGCAGCGTTCGCGTAGCCGCGCACCTCCACGTACTCCTTCAGTTCTTTGTCGCCGACCGCGAGGCCTTCGGCGAGGAGTCGTTGCACCTGTTTCAGAACGAGGGTGTTGCCTTCGATCGCCGTCGAGTGGTGTGCTTCTTCGAACCAGATCGTCGTCCAGATGCCTTCGGCTTCGACCGGGCTCGGGGGGCCACCCATCCGGGTGCGGAGCTCGTCGAACGCTTCGTCAAGTCAGTTGTAGACGTCTTCGCGACGTAGGCGTCCTGCCATGCTCTCTCCAAGTTGTACGTTGAACGTCAAAACATCGTGCCGTACACTTTCGACCAAGTTGCGCGCCTCAGCGTCGAAAAACCGTACCGTACAATTCCGCTCAAAGTGTCCGCCGAGCCATCGACGCGCTTGTCGACGGCTCGCATCGAGTAGCGAAATCTTCGACGCCAATCTCACCATCGGCGAGCCCAGGAACGTTCAGATTGCGCGTAGCAGCGTGCTGAGCATCTCTGCTGCGGCCCGGTCCCACGCCGCCACGAAATGACGAAGATCATGCAAACGGAAATGCTCCACACCAGCCTGATCCAACGCAACAGCGAACCGCTTCGTCACCCAGTTCGACTTCCACGACATCATCACGTCCGCCGTCGAGAACAACGGACAACCCGCCACCGGCACTCCCCTGGCCGACGCACGCTTCGAACACTGCTCCCAATGCGTTCGCAGCAACTCGACTGTTTCGGCATCGAGATCAACACAGTTGGCGTTCTTCGTCCTACGGTCCTGCAGCACCGGACCACCAGCCGCGTCGATCAACCCGCGCACCAGCCGGACCCGGCCATGGACGAGATCAATATCTGCCCACGACAGTCCAAGGATCTCGCCACGCCGGGCGCCCATGGTCGCAGCGAGCCGCACGAACATCATCAACATCGGATCGGTCCGACGCAACGACACGAGAACCTTCGTCACCACCGCAGGATCCGGCACGACATGACAGCGCGGACCAACATCGATACGCGTCGCGTTGGCCGCCGGGTTCGACCAGATCCAATCCCAATGAACAGCCTGAGCCAATGCCGCATGCACGACACCGCGTATCCGCCCCACCGTCGCCGAGGACAACGATGACCGGCCAAGCCCGGCAAGCATCTGATCAATCTGCGCCGTGGTGACCGCACCGACCGGTACCCCGCCCGAGATGAGGACGGACATGATGACCAACAATCGACTTGGTCTCGCGCAACGTGCTTTTCGACCACCCGGGCTCTTTGGCGACGATCCACGCCTCAAGCAGCGTCGCGAACGAGGGCTGAGCACCAAACGCCAGACCGGCCTGCGCCGAGGCGACCAACTCGCGTATCGCCTTGGCGGCCTCCGCTTTCGAAGCTCGCACGGTGCGTGTCCGGTAACGGGCCTTTCCCGTCAACGCATCAACCCCGCCGTAGGCACGCAACTCCCACGAACCAGGCGTCCTTTGTCGCATCGACCCTGCCGGTTGAATCGCCCGTCCACGTTTTCCCATACCAAAACATCGGGCAAGCATTTCAGCTCCTTGAACGACGGCTCTCGGCACGTCGGCCATGGGCACGCAATGGGCATCTCATGGGCACGAACCACCGAAAGCGCAAGCCAGCGGCCCTAGTAGGGCCGCTGACCTGGTGATTCTTGGAGCGGATGACGAGATTCGAACTCGCGACCCTCACCTTGGGAAAAAAGCGTTATGGTCACCGTCCGCACAGTCCGTCTACTGCGGCGCAGTGCCGCACAGTCCCCAAAACCGTCCGGGAAATCCGTCTAGTCCGTCCAGTTGGTATACCGGCCTACCATCACGAGGTCGCTGTCCCCGGATGAAAGCCGACACGGCTCCACGATCAACGCGTGATAGCATCGCTGCTATTGGTTGGGGAACTGTAGAGCTGGAACCCGAGGTTGTCAGCTGGCTCGACTCCCTCACCGACAACCAGTTCGGCCAAGCCGAATGCTACATCGACCTGCTCGGCGACCGAGGCGTACACCTCAGCGAACCATTCACCCGCCAACTCGACGGCAAACTCCGCGAACTGCGGTTCTACCTCGATCGACAACCAACCAGCATCAGCTACTACATCGCCACCGGACGAGTCATCGTCCTACTGACCGTGTTCACCAAAACCCGCCCACGAGAACGAGCAGAAATCGACCGGGCCCGACGAGCCATGCAGCGTTGCATCACCGACGGCCACCTCAGCGAGGAGCAACAATCATGACCAACACCAACTGGACCGACATCAAAGCACGCCGCGCTGACAGCGACGAACGACGCCACGGCTACGAACACGCCGGGCGAGCGATCCGCCTCGCCTTCGAGATCCGAGCCCTGCGAGAGAAGAAGGGCCTCAGCCAACGCCAACTCGCCGAACTGGTCGGCACTACCCAATCAGCCATCGCCCGGCTCGAAGGCGGCCGCATCTCCCCCAGCCTTCCCACCCTCGACCGCATCGCCAAGGCCCTCGACGCCGAACTCACCGTCACCTTCACCGATACCCAACAACTCCTCGGCGTAGACTGACAGCTGAAACCGAAGCCAGCGCTCACGATCGGCACCGAAAACGCCAAGACCCGACCAGCAAAAGCTGCTGCCGGGGTCTTCACTGAGCGGATGACGAGATTCGAATTCGCGACCCTCACCTTGGCAAAAAAGGTTGTGGTCTCCGTCCGCACAGTCCGTCTACTGCGGCGCAGTACTCCACAGTCCGCAAAACCGTCCGGGAAATCCGTCTGGTCCGTCCAGTTCGTATACCGGTCTACCATCGCGTTCTGACACACGCGTTCCGGCCGGACGCTCACGGATCCGGTACCCTTCGCTCATGGATCAGGTCACCTACGCAGTGCATGACAACCGTGCCCTATGGGCCGGACGTTCCTTGCGCGAGTGGGTACCCGACCTCGTCAATGTCATCGTCAGCGCGTTCGATCCGGAGAGGGTCGTCCTGTTCGGCTCGGTAGCTGACGGAACGGATGGACCCGACTCCGACATCGATCTCCTCGTGGTGCTGAGCGACGCCCCGCTCGCCGATCGGCGCAGGCTCATGGTCGAGCTTCGCCGTGCCGCCAGAGCGATCGCTGCACCACATGATCTACTCGTGACCAGCGTCCGCGACTTCGCACGGAACCGCAACGTTCCAGGAAGCACGGAGTTCGAACCTGCCCGCCATGGCACTGTGGTGTATGAGCGACCAGCGGCCTGATACCGAGCCATCTCCAGCACTGCGCTGGTTCCGCCTCGCCGAAGAGGACCTGATCGCTGCGCGCGTCCTACTCCGAGACGGATCCGCTGCCCTCCGAATCGCCGGCTTCCTGGCACAACAGGCCGCCGAGAAGGCACTCAAAGCTGGCCTCTTCGCTGCCAATGCCGCCGTTCCCAAGATCCACGGGCTGAGCCAACTGCATGCGAGCTACCCACCAGCCGCCACGCCAGACATCGACCACGACGATCTCGACATCCTCGACCCATGGGTCATCGATGGTCGCTACGCAGCCGACCTCCCCGATCTCGGCGCGATCGAGGCGGACGAGCTCCTGGCCGCAGCGCAACGAGTCATCGACCAGGTCCGCCACCTGCTGCGCTGACCTTCCGGCTCCCACGCGACGAGAAAACGATGGAGGCCGCCCCGAACGACGGCCTCCTCTTGCGAGCGGATGACGAGATTCGAACTCGTGTGTCGTTCGGTTGCACGCCGACAAAGTCGCAGGTAACGATGCTCTTGCATCTGCGCTGCATAGGCAACTCCATCAGACGACTCGGTTCGAGCGAGGGCCACAGTCGCCCACTCGGTTCGAGTCCAACCATAACTCCGTGGGGAGATTCATCGGCCTGAACCGATACCCGCCTTGTCGCGGCTGAAGGGGACGGCCAGGCTCCCCGACGCAGGCTGCCAATCTCTTCGCCTGATGCCGGACTTCGCGCTTGTCGGCGACCCATGGTGCGCCTGAGAACAGGTTCGTCATCGCTTGAGTCCAGCTGCGACTTCCAGCGAAGCGGGCGAGGAATGGGCACGGCTCGGTAGCCAAACTTCTGACACCGAGCGCGAATCTCGGTCGCCTTCGTTGTCTCGTCGGGTGCATTCTGTGTTGGTGAGTGACTGGCTTCTCGTCGGCGCCCTCTGTGTCCATGGTTCGTGAGACAGGTTCTCGAGGAGGTTGGTGTGGTCAAGGAGCGGGTGACGACGGGGATTCGTACGGAACTGTCAAGGACCAGGTTCAGATGACCGAGCAATGCACTCTGACCTGGTGTTATGTGGCGTCTCTGCCACGATTCGAACGTCGGACCGGCGGATTAGAAGTCCATGAAATGGGCCTGCAGGTGACAACTCTCGACACAAAAGACCCGTCTGACGACTCTCGAGACGCCGTCCGTCTCTCGAGTTGTCGGGTTTCGTCCCACCGCGTCCCACGCTCCGAGGTCAGTCGTTGACTATTGTTCGCTTCGTATGGGGGTGCACTTCTCGTTGTGGCAGCGAACGTTCTGCCCTGACTCCGATGAGTGTTCTGCGCTCTCGACGTTCGGTCTCGCGAAAGCACCGAGCGCTCGTCATGGCCAGCCGAAATCGCAGCCACAATTGCAATGAAGCTGCTGGCGGTGAGAAGAACGGGCCTGCCGCTCTCGGCGATGCGATAGCCGATCTGATCGGCTTGCCGGGCGTATATTGGAACCTCCTTGCTCGGCGGCAGTGCGGGCGAGATCGCGGCGGTGGAGGATTTCGGTCCTTGGCGGTCTGTTCCTTCCGAGTGGCGAACGCATCGTAGGAGGGGGAGTCGTGCCGAACGAGCGACCTATGCTGCGGCTGTGCCGATTCGACCCGACGTCGTCCTGCTCGTCGTGGGCATCACCCTGTCCTCGGTCGCGTGTGGATCCGAGGAGCCACGGCGGCTGTCGGCGGTGGAGACCACACCGAAGCTCCAGGATGCGTGCGCGGACTACGCAGCGACATGTCTCGCGTCCATCCATCCCGTCGCGGGCGACAGCTTCGTCGGCGACTCGTACGATCCACCGGCGATCCTTGCGTCGGAAGTGGTTCATCTCATGGATGGCATCCGTGGACCGAAGGAGACCGAGGCAGACATCGTCGCTCCTTACGAGGACATCGTGGCGCTGCAGTCCAACTGGTCCGCGATCGTCGCCGCTGTCGCGTCTCGCGAGCTGGCGGCGATACCGGGGCTGTTGGCCCAGAGCCCGGCGCTCATCGCGAGCGCAACACTGGCGAACGACCTCGGGTTGACGAACTGCACGACGGAGACGTGGTACGGCGACTGGCACGAACAGGCGAAGGCGGAGTAGGGGCGGCTCGTCGACAAGACGAGGCCGACGGGCGACTTCCTCACCGACTTGAAGGCCCTCTGCGCTCGGTTCGGCGAGGACGTCGATCTCGCGGTGGTGTCGTTCGATCCGGTCGAAGCACAGCTGTGGGTCCAACGAGTCGAGACCGCCTTGGACCTCTTTGCTAGCGATCTCGGCGCGCTCGACGTCCCAGAGGGCGAGCGACGCGCCGCCGATCAACACCCACACATCACCAGATACTCAGGCCGCTAACAACATGCTGCACCGCTCCACCGGACACAACGAAGCCGTCGCCCGCATCGGATGGTGCATCCAAGAACGAGCCCTCGGCGTGATCACCGGCGAGGTCGGTTCCGGCAAGACCGTCGCGACCCGCGCCGCCACCGCAGCGCTCGACACGAGCCGCAACACACTGATCTACCTCGGGAACCCCGCCGTTGGTGCCCGCGGGATCTACCACGGGATCGTCACCGCCCTCGGCGGAGTCCCCCGATTCCACAAAGCATCCCTCATCCCACAAACCGTTGACCTGCTCGCCGCCGAAGAGAACGAACGCGGAAAGCGTGTTGTCATCGCCATCGATGAAGCACACCTGCTGACCCCCGACCAGTTGGAAGAGATCCGTCTGCTGACCAACAGCGAACTCGACTCCAAATCACCCTTTGCATGTCTGCTTGTCGGGCAACCCACCCTGCGACGGCGGATCAAGCTCGGCATGTTCGCCGCGCTCGATCAACGAATCGCGCTCCGCTTCGCGATGCCACCACTCGCCAAAACAGAGACCGGCGACTACATCAGCCACCACCTCAAACTCGCCGGCCGAGTCGACACCCTGTTCTCCGACGACGCCGTCGCCCTCATCCACCAGGTCTCCCGAGGACTACCCCGGGCAATCAACAACCTCGCCGTTCAAGCCCTCATCGCTGCCTACGCCACCAACAAAGCCATCATCGACGAATCCTCAACGCGAGCCGCCATCACCGAAATCACCGCCGACTGACCCAACCACCCATCCCCACCGAACATGACGCCGCCATCCTCACCGAACGTGTCCGGCAACGCCCGGTGCGGGTCGTCCTCGGTGCACGCCAACCCGTGTGCTTGAACAACCAACCACCATGATCCTCCACCGCGCCGATCAACAGGTCATCACGGTCGGCCAACGCGACCCGCATGCCTTCCGGATCCGCCTCCCGCCGACGCGTGGAACCCTCGATGTCGGTAAAAAAAGTTACCGTTCCAGACGGCTTCTTAGCCCGGCGCCCCGACTCCCACATTGCGTAAGTTTCGCAGATCCGTCCCGGCCCGAGTCGACGAGTGGTGAGGGCCCGCACGACTGCCGAAAGCGCCAAGACCCCGGCCTGCATTGCTGCCGACCGGGGTGTCACTGAGCGGATGACGAGATTCGAACTCGCGACCCTCACCTTGGCAAGGTTGTGGTCACCGTCCGCACAGTCCGTCTAGTGCCCTGCAGTACTCCACAGTCCGCAAAACCGTCCGGGACATCCATGCAGTCCGTCCAGTTCGTATACCGGTCTACCATCACACACGCGCTATGTGCTCGTCAGCTTGTCTTGCGAACGACCGCGTGGCCACTACGGACCATCTTGGCAATGGACCGGTTCTCGATCAGCCGGGCGCCAACCACGACCGCGAGTTCCTGATCAACGGCGCCAGCGACTCGTTCCAAGGTCTCCAACGTCGGACACGTGCC